>NZ_JBQZXE010000043.1:0-26940 GCF_053555855.1 Shigella sp. SIG3 | reverse complement strand
ATTCTTTATGCTTATTTCAGCGTCGGTTTGTCGGTTAAATGGGCGATTTCTCGGGCGAAATTCGCCACCTGCTCCCAATCGGTATAGACAACTTCTTTGCGCGTATCCGTTTCACCGCCTGACATCTTCATAATCAGCTTGAGCATAAAACGGTCGTACCAGCGATAACGTGGGTAACGCAGCGCCCCGGCAATGACCGCGCAGCGATCGGGACGCCATTGCGAGTTCATCAGAAACTTCCGCGCGTAGCTGTTGGTCTGTGGAGTACGCTTCTCCGGTTTGCGCGCCACCAGGTTTACGGAATAAAAGGCGCTCGGCATCGAATTCAGTCGCGTCGCATGTTTTTTGACAAATTCCTGGAACGCAGAGTGGTAGTGACCATAGCGAATAGAAGCACCAATGACCACACGGTCATAGTTTTCCCATTGTGGTTCTTCAATGCGGTGCACATTGGCGACATCCGTCTGGATCCCCAGTTCTTTCAGTTCCGAAGCCAGGTAGGAGGCAATCTCGCGCGTTTGTCCGTCCCTTGTTGAGAAAAGAATTAATGTTTTCACGTATTACTCCATCATTCACGCCAGAAAGTCGGGGTAAAGAGCACCAGCAATGTAAAGACCTCGAGACGACCAAACAGCATGTTGGCAATCAGGATCCATTTAGCCACCGGGTTCATACTGGTAAAGTTATCAGCAACCACGCCAAGCCCTGGCCCCAGGTTATTCAATGTCGCAACAACTGAGGCAAAGGCAGAAAAATCATCCACGCCCGTGGCGATAATCGCCAGCATACTGACAATAAACACCAATGCATAGGCGGAGAAAAATCCCCAAACGGCTTCGAGGATACGTTCCGGCAGTGCGCGATTCCCCAGCTTAATGCTATAGACGGCGTTCGGATGCACCAGTCGTTTCAGCTCACGGTTCCCCTGCTTAAACAGCAGCAGGATGCGGATCACTTTCAGGCCACCGCCCGTTGACCCGGCGCAACCGCCGATAAAAGCTGAACATAAAAGCAGTACCGGCAAAAAGAGCGGCCAGCGGGCAATGCTGTCAGTCGTAAACCCGGCGGTTGTCGCCATCGATACCACCTGGAAAAACGCCTGGTTAATTGTCATCAGCGCCGAACTGTAGACATTATGAAACCACAGTACGAGTGTACAAATAACCACCAGCGTAAACTGTACGCCGATAAACATGCGAAATTCCGGATCGCGCCAATAAACCTTCAGACTACGCCCACTTAACAGTGAAAAGTGCAGACCGTAGTTACAGCCGGAGATCAGCAGGAAGATAGCAATGATAGTGTTAATAGCCGGACTGTCGAAATAACCGATACTGGCATCATGTGTCGAGAAGCCGCCAATAGCGATAGTCGCAAAGCTATGGCCGATGGCATCAAAGGCATCCATTCCGGCAAACCACAACGCCAGCGCACAGGCGACGGTCAGCAAGACATAAATCAACCACAGAGTTTTCGCCGTTTCCGCAATTCGCGGGCGCATTTTGTTATCTTTCAGCGGGCCGGGCATTTCTGCGCGATAGAGCTGCATCCCACCCACGCCGAGGATAGGCAGTATCGCAACCGCTAACACGATGATCCCCATCCCGCCAAACCATTGCAGCATCTGGCGATAAAAGAGGATGGCATGAGGGAGCGAATCCAGCCCCACCAGCGTAGTGGCCCCGGTGGTGGTCAGGCCAGAGAAAGATTCAAAAAACGCATCGGTAATCGTGAGGTTCGGGCTTTCCGAGAAGATAAAAGGGAGCGCACCGACACTACCCAGCACGGTCCAAAACAGCACCACTATCAGAAACCCCTCACGGGATTTCAGTTCGCCCTTCTCTTTGCGGTTCGGCCACCACAGCATAGAGCCAATGGCGAGGGCGACAAAAAAGGTCTGGGTAAAAGCGCGGCCCGCTCCATCCCGGTAGATGAGTGCTACCAGCCCAGGGATAATCATGGTCCCTGAAAATAAGATGACCAGTAGTCCAACGATTCGGGTAATGGCGCGAAAATGCATCTCTGCCGCTTCCTTAGTTCTGCAAAACGAAGTGGGGATTATTCTTCAATCGCTAACAATTGCAATGAACCACGGCTAAAATCCGCCAGCTTTGCGGAAAATTCAGCCACTTTCGCCGCCGGAAGCGCCACCCGCAGCAGAACGAATGCCTGATAATCACTGTTGATAATTTTGCCGTCACACTGCCCCAGCAACGCTTCAATGCCGGTTAACTGACTATATTCACATTGCAAAGTATATTCGGTTAATGGCGTCTTGCGTTGGGTCGTTAGCTGGCGCAGCGCCTGATTCACGCCGCCGCCATACGCTTTCACTAACCCACCGGTGCCAAGCAATATGCCGCCGTAGTAGCGCACTACCACAGCGGTAATTTCCCCGACGCCGCTGCCCATTAGCTGGGCGAGCATCGGTTTACCTGCCGTTCCCGCCGGCTCCCCGTCGTCAGAGAAACCCAGCTGTTGAGAATCATCCGGCGCACCCGCCACCCACGCCACGCAATGGTGGCGGGCATCGGGGTGTTCTGCCCGCACCGATTCAACAAACGCTTTCGCCGCCTCAACGCCATCGGTATGCGCCAACATCGTTATGAAGCGGCTCTTTTTGATCTCTTCAACGACCGTGACCGGTGCCGCAGGAATTAACCAGCTTTCCATCACGCCAGTTTCAGATCCCGGGTCATGTTTTCCACGTTGTTTTCGTGGATCACCACGTTGTCTTCGATACGAATGCCGCCGAACGGTTTCAGTGCTTCAATTTTCTGCCAGTTGAAGTGCTTGCTGAACTGCCCTTCACGCCACGGTGCCAGAAGCGATTCAATGAAGTAGATACCCGGTTCGATGGTTAACACCATGCCCGGCTGGAGAATACGGGTGCAGCGCAGGTACGGATATTTTGCCGGTGCCGCGAGGTGTGTACCGCTATCATCCTGCATAAAACCGGCGACGTCATGCACCTGCAGGCCCAGCGGATGGCCAATACCGTGCGGCATAAACGGTCCGGTGAGATCGTTTTCGACCATCGCTTCTTCACTCATATCGGTGATGATTTGATGTTTACGCAGCAGTTTGGCGATGCGCTGATGGAACTGGATGTGGTAATCCACATAGCTGACGCCTGCTTTCATGGTGGCGATCAGCCCCAGTTGTTCATCATTTACGTCTTTCACCAGCTGTGCGTAGTCGTTGTCGCTTTTTGCCGACCAGGTACGGGTCAGGTCAGCCGCATAGCCGTTATATTCGGCCCCGGCATCCAGCAGGAAGCTGCGCATCTCTTCCGGTGCCTGGTGGTCCAGTTTGGTGTAATGCAACACCGCAGCGTGTTCGTTAAGCGCCACAATGTTGCTGTAAGGTACGTCGGTATCACGATGACCGGTCGCGGTCAGATAGGCAATATTGATATCGAACTCGCTCATGCCAGAACGGAACGCTTCTTCTGCCGCACGATGACCATTGACCGCCATTTTCTGCGCTTCACGCATACAGGCCAGTTCGTACTCGGTTTTGAAGGAGCGGTAATAATGCAGGTAGTCGATCACCCCTTTCGGGTTGATGTTGCTGGCCTCAATACCCAGTTGCAGCGCACGTTCCGGCACCGGACCGATATAACCGATATTGCCGCGCGCAGCAGGCAGCAGGCTACCAATGCCATCGGCTTTCGGCAGCGTGATCACTTCCACATCTTCAGTCCAGAAGGAGGTCGGCAGCGGTTCGACGTTGTGCCAGTAATCAACCGGCAGATAGAACCACAGTTTCGGCTTGTTCACGCCATCCACCAGCAACCAGCAGTTTGGCACCTGAGTTACCGGCACCCACGCTTTGAATTGCGGGTTCACTTTAAACGGATAGGGATGATCGTCGAGAAAAACGTTGAACAGCTCGCCGGAGTGAATAAGTAATGCATCCAGCTTGAAGCGCGCCAGCGCATCGCGAGTCCGTTCTTGTAAGGTAGCTATATGATTTTTATAGAGCGAGGCCAGTGATTCCATTTTTTACCCTTCTGTTTTTTTGACCTTAAGTCTCCGCATCTTAGCACATCGTTCATCCAGAGCGTGATTTCTGCCGAGCGTGATCAGATCGGCATTTCTTTAATCTTTTATTTGCATATTTTTAACACAAAACACACACTCCGATGCATCTGGTACGACCAGATCACCTTGCGGATTCAGGAGACTGACATGCTTTACAAAGGCGACACCCTGTACCTTGACTGGCTGGAAGATGGCATTGCCGAACTGGTATTTGATGCCCCAGGTTCAGTTAATAAACTCGACACTGCGACCGTCGCCAGCCTCGGCGAGGCCATCGGCGTGCTGGAACAGCAATCAGATCTAAAAGGGCTGCTGCTGCGTTCGAACAAAGCAGCCTTTATCGTCGGTGCTGATATCACCGAATTTTTGTCCCTGTTCCTCGTTCCTGAAGAACAGTTAAGTCAGTGGCTGCACTTTGCCAATAGCGTGTTTAATCGCCTGGAAGATCTGCCGGTGCCGACCATTGCTGCCGTCAACGGCTATGCGCTGGGTGGTGGCTGCGAATGCGTGCTGGCGACCGATTATCGTCTGGCGACGCCGGATCTGCGCATCGGTCTGCCGGAAACCAAACTGGGCATCATGCCGGGCTTTGGCGGTTCTGTACGTATGCCACGTATGCTGGGCGCTGACAGTGCACTGGAAATCACTGCCGCCGGTAAAGATGTCGGCGCGGATCAGGCGCTGAAAATCGGTCTGGTGGATGGCGTAGTCAAAGCAGAAAAACTGATTGAAGGGGCGATGGCGATTTTACGCCAGGCCATTAACGGCGACCTCGACTGGAAAGCGAAACGTCAGCCGAAGCTGGAACCGCTAAAACTGAGCAAGATTGAAGCCACCATGAGCTTCACCATCGCTAAAGGAATGGTCGCGCAAACGGCGGGGAAACATTATCCGGCCCCCATCACCGCAGTAAAAACCATTGAAGCTGCGGCCCGTTTTGGTCGTGAAGAAGCCTTAAATCTGGAAAACAAAAGTTTTGTCCCGCTGGCGCATACCAACGAAGCTCGCGCACTGGTCGGCATTTTCCTTAACGATCAATATGTAAAAGGCAAAGCGAAGAAACTCACCAAAGACGTTGAAACCCCGAAACAGGCTGCTGTGCTGGGCGCAGGCATCATGGGTGGCGGTATCGCTTACCAGTCCGCGTGGAAAGGCGTGCCGGTTGTCATGAAAGATATCAACGACAAGTCGTTAACCCTCGGCATGACCGAAGCCGCGAAACTGCTGAACAAGCAGCTTGAGCGCGGCAAGATCGATGGTCTGAAACTGGCTGGCGTGATCTCCACGATCCACCCAACGCTCGACTACGCCGGATTTGACCGCGTGGATATTGTGGTAGAAGCGGTTGTTGAAAACCCGAAAGTGAAAAAAGCCGTACTGGCAGAAACCGAACAAAAAGTACGCCAGGATACCGTGCTGGCGTCTAACACTTCAACCATTCCTATCAGCGAACTGGCCAACGCGCTGGAACGCCCGGAAAACTTCTGCGGGATGCACTTCTTTAACCCGGTCCACCGAATGCCGTTGGTAGAAATTATTCGCGGCGAGAAAAGCTCCGACGAAACCATCGCGAAAGTTGTCGCCTGGGCGAGCAAGATGGGCAAGACGCCGATTGTGGTTAACGACTGCCCCGGCTTCTTTGTTAACCGCGTGCTGTTCCCGTATTTCGCCGGTTTCAGCCAGCTGCTGCGCGACGGCGCGGATTTCCGCAAGATCGACAAAGTGATGGAAAAACAGTTTGGCTGGCCGATGGGCCCGGCATATCTGCTGGACGTTGTGGGCATTGATACCGCGCATCACGCTCAGGCTGTCATGGCAGCAGGCTTCCCGCAGCGGATGCAGAAAGATTACCGCGATGCCATCGACGCGCTGTTTGATGCCAACCGCTTTGGTCAGAAGAACGGCCTCGGTTTCTGGCGTTATAAAGAAGACAGCAAAGGTAAGCCGAAGAAAGAAGAAGACGCCGCCGTTGAAGACCTGCTGGCAGAAGTGAGCCAACCGAAGCGCGATTTCAGCGAAGAAGAGATTATCGCCCGCATGATGATCCCGATGGTCAACGAAGTGGTGCGCTGTCTGGAAGAGGGCATTATCGCCACTCCGGCGGAAGCGGATATGGCGCTGGTCTACGGCCTGGGCTTCCCTCCGTTCCACGGCGGCGCGTTCCGCTGGCTGGACACCCTCGGTAGCGCAAAATACCTCGATATGGCACAGCAATATCAGCACCTCGGCCCGCTGTATGAAGTGCCGGAAGGTCTGCGTAATAAAGCGCGTCATAACGAACCGTACTATCCTCCGGTTGAGCCAGCCCGTCCGGTTGGCGACCTGAAAACGGCTTAAGGAATCACAATGGAACAGGTTGTCATTGTCGATGCAATTCGCACCCCGATGGGCCGTTCGAAGGGCGGTGCTTTTCGTAACGTGCGTGCGGAAGATCTCTCCGCTCATTTAATGCGTAGCCTGCTGGCGCGTAACCCGGCGCTGGAAGCGGCGGCCCTCGACGATATTTACTGGGGTTGTGTGCAACAGACGCTGGAGCAGGGTTTTAACATCGCCCGTAACGCGGCGCTGCTGGCAGAAGTGCCGCACTCTGTCCCGGCGGTTACCGTCAATCGCTTGTGTGGTTCATCCATGCAGGCACTGCATGACGCAGCACGAATGATCATGACTGGCGATGCGCAGGCATGTCTGGTTGGCGGCGTGGAGCATATGGGCCATGTGCCGATGAGTCACGGCGTCGATTTTCACCCCGGCCTGAGCCGCAATGTAGCCAAAGCGGCGGGCATGATGGGCTTAACGGCAGAAATGCTGGCGCGTATACACGGTATCAGCCGTGAAATGCAGGATGCCTTTGCCGCGCGGTCACACGCCCGCGCCTGGGCCGCCACGCAGTCGGCCGCATTTAAAAATGAAATCATCCCAACTGGTGGTCACGATGCCGACGGCGTCCTGAAGCAGTTTAATTACGACGAAGTGATTCGCCCGGAAACCACCGTGGAAGCCCTCGCCACGCTGCGTCCGGCGTTTGATCCAGTAAACGGTACGGTAACGGCGGGCACATCTTCTGCACTTTCCGATGGCGCAGCTGCCATGCTGGTGATGAGTGAAAGCCGCGCCCATGAATTAGGTCTTAAGCCGCGCGCTCGTGTGCGTTCGATGGCGGTCGTTGGTTGTGACCCATCGATTATGGGTTACGGCCCGGTTCCGGCCTCGAAGCTGGCGCTGAAAAAAGCGGGGCTTTCTGCCAGCGATATCGGCGTGTTTGAGATGAACGAAGCCTTTGCCGCGCAGATCCTGCCGTGCATTAAAGATCTCGGGCTAATGGAGCAGATTGACGAGAAGATCAACCTCAATGGTGGTGCGATCGCGCTGGGTCATCCGCTGGGTTGTTCCGGTGCGCGTATCAGCACCACGCTGCTGAATCTGATGGAACGCAAAGACGTTCAGTTTGGTCTGGCGACGATGTGTATCGGTCTGGGTCAGGGTATTGCGACGGTGTTTGAGCGGGTTTAACCACTTGCCGGATGCGACATAGATCTAAATGCCACTGAATAAAGTTTTAGTTGCCGTTCTTCCCGCCTGTCAGGGGCGGGTTTTTTTATATCTCAGATAAATGCAAACGCATCGCCAAACAGGCGATCTTCCCGCGCATTACGCTCACTGCAAAACAGGTCACGGGCAATTTTCGCCATCTCAAAACGTCCGGCAATATAGATATCATGCTCTGCCAGCGTACCATGATCCTGCAATACCGCCGTTAACACGGTACCAGTACGCCCACGCCAGCCTGCTTCCGGTTGTTCAACCACCGGCACCACTTGCAGACCAGGGTGCTTTAACGAAAGCGCCTCAAGCTCGCAGAGATCATACAGATGCTGCTCTTCACGCCCGCCCCAGTAAATGGTGATATCACGGTTTGGGTTACGCGCCAACGCTGTCAGCAAAATCGAGCGGGCATAAGAGAACCCGGTGCCGCCCGCAATCAAAATCATCGGACGCTCTTCATCATCGCGCAGCCACGCTTCTCCGTGGGGAATGTCGACCACGATTTGATGATCTTTGAGGATGCGGTCCATGACTGCTTTCGCGTAAAGGTTGATTTCAGAAGCGCCAATATGCAGCTCGATAAACCCTTTTTCATCCGGCGTCGAGGCCATTGAGAACGGACGTTTGTCGCGCTCATCCATCACTACCATCAAATACTGACCAGCACGAAAAGAAAAGGCCGCGTCTGGCACGATGCGGACACGATATACGGTATCCGTGATAGCTTCTACCGAGGTCACTTTACAGCTTAAGGTTGTCATGCGCTTTCTCTGTCGGATCGATAAATAGGGCAAAACAAACGCGCATCAGGCGCTTTTACCGTTGTTAAAAATAGCCAGTTCATCCCAGATGGCGTCAATATACGTGACAACATCTGGATCTTTTTTGATGGGACGTCCCCATTCACGCTGGGTTTCCCCCGGCCATTTATTCGTGGCATCCAGCCCCATTTTTGAACCCAGCCCAGAGACAGGCGAGGCAAAATCCAGATAATCAATAGGCGTATTTTCTACCAGAACAGTATCCCGCGCCGGGTCCATACGGGTGGTAATCGCCCAAATCACATCGTTCCAGTCGCGTGCGTTGACGTCATCATCGCAAACGATCACAAATTTAGTGTACATAAACTGGCGTAAGAACGACCAGACGCCCATCATGACGCGCTTCGCGTGTCCGGCGTACTGTTTTTTGATCGTCACTACCGCCAGACGATAAGAACAGCCTTCCGGCGGCAGGTAAAAATCGACAATTTCCGGGAACTGTTTTTGCAGAATCGGTACAAACACTTCGTTCAACGCCACGCCCAGTACCGCGGGCTCATCTGGCGGACGCCCGGTATAGGTGGAATGGTAAATCGCATCTTCACGCTGGGTAATATGCGTCACGGTAAACACCGGGAAACTATCGACTTCATTATAGTAACCTGTGTGGTCACCATACGGCCCTTCCGGCGCCATCTCACCAGGATCGATATACCCTTCCAGGACGATTTCGGCACTGGCTGGCACTTCGAGGTCATTGGAAATACACTTTACTACTTCGGTTTTGGTGCCGCGTAGCAATCCGGCAAACGCATACTCTGAAAGCGTATCCGGAACGGGGGTGACTGCACCGAGAATCGTGGCAGGATCGGCACCCAGCGCCACAGAAACCGGGAAACGTTCGCCCGGATGCGCCGCACACCACTCCTGATAATCCAGCGCGCCGCCGCGATGCGACAGCCAGCGCATAATCAGTTTGTTTTTACCAATCAGCTGCTGGCGATAAATGCCCAGATTCTGCCGCTCTTTATGCGGGCCGCGCGTTACGGTCAGCCCCCAGGTAATCAGCGGCGCGGCATCTTCCGGCCAGCAGGTCATAATGGGAATGCGATTGAGATCGACGTCATCGCCAGAGACGATTTTTTGTTGGCAGGGCGCACCACGCAGTCGCTTTGTCGGCATGTTTAACACCTGCTTAAACTGCGGCAGTTTATCAAACAGGTCGCGGAAACCTTTTGGCGGCTCCGGCTCTTTCAGAAACGCCAATAATTTACCAACTTCACGCAGCGCCGAAACATCTTCCTGCCCCATGCCCATCGCCACGCGCTTTGGCGTACCGAACAGGTTGCACAGCACCGGCATTGAGTAGCCTTTAGGGTTTTCGAACAACAGCGCAGGCCCACCAGCACGCAGAGTGCGGTCAGCAATTTCAGTGATTTCCAGATGCGGATCCACCGGGAGCGTGATACGTTTTAGCTCACCCTGCTGTTCAAGCAGCGTCAGGAAGTCGCGTAAATCGTTATATTTCATGGCGTCCATTGTAGCCTCTTAATCTGCGCCCATTATACGGCGTTCATCTTTGCAATGCTGTAAATTTGTTAAATTAGCGTGAACTCTGACGGTATAACGCAAACCGGGGAATATAATTAACTTAGCGTAAAGCTTTTGCTATCCTTGCGCCCCGATTAAACGGATAAGAGTCATTATGCAATCCTGGTATTTACTGTACTGCAAGCGCGGGCAACTTCAACGTGCCCAGGAACACCTTGAGAGACAGGCGGTTAATTGCCTCGCTCCGATGATCACCCTGGAAAAAATCGTACGGGGTAAACGTACCGCAGTCAGTGAACCGTTATTCCCTAACTACCTGTTTGTGGAATTTGATCCAGAAGTGATTCATACCACGACCATCAGCGCTACGCGTGGCGTCAGCCACTTTGTGCGCTTTGGCGCGTCGCCAGCGATAGTCCCATCGGCGGTGATTCATCAGCTATCGGTATATAAACCGAAAGACATTGTCGATCCGGCCCCCCCTTATCCGGGTGATAAGGTGATTATTACCGAAGGCGCGTTCGAAGGCTTTCAGGCCATTTTCACCGAACCCGATGGTGAGGCTCGCTCCATGCTATTGCTTAATCTTATTAATAAAGAGATTAAGCACAGTGTGAAGAACACCGAGTTCCGCAAACTCTAAAACGCAATCCCAAACAGTGTTTTGACATTGGCATCCGTGGTGGCAGCCAGCCATGCGGCATCTTCTCCACGCCAGTGCGCAATACGTTGCAAAATATGGGGCAGATGGGCTGGCTCGTTGCGCCGGGATGATGGCTTTGGCGTGAGATCGCGCGGGAGCAGATACGGCGCATCTGTTTCGATCAGCAATTTCTCCGCCGGAATCAACGGCAACAATTCCCGCAGCTCCAGCCCGCGTCGTTCATCGCAAACCCAACCGGTAATGCCGATATAAATTCCACGCGCCACGCACGCCTGCATCTCTTCGCGTGTGCCGGTAAAGCAATGAAGAACCGCACCAGGCAGTTTATCCAGCCACGGCTCCAGCAATGTCATAAACCGCTCGTGGGCATCGCGACAGTGCATAAATACCGGCATGTTTAATTCTGCGGCAATGCGTAGCTGAGCAACAAAAGCGCGTTCCTGCTCTTCCGGCGTCGAAAAGTTGCGGTTAAAGTCGAGACCACATTCACCAATCGCCACCACTTCTGGCTGCGCGGCCAGCTCAATAATCGCTTCTTCAGTCGCAGCTTGCCACTGGCTGCTGTCGTGAGGATGAACGCCCGCCGTTGACCAACAGGACGAATACTGACGCGCCAGCTTTTGCGCCTGCTGGCTTTCACGCAGGTTAGTGCCGGTGATGAGTAGCCCATTAACTCCCGCGTCAAAAGCGCGCGCTACAACATCATCACGGTCTTTCGCAAATTGCGAACTGGTCAAATTAACGCCGATATCAAACATCCTGTACTCCATATGACAACCGCCCTGACGGGCGGTTGAATTTATTCTTCAGTTTTTTCGCTTTCTGCTTCAGCGTCGTTTTCCTCTTCCCGATTTCGCCCTTTACCAACGTAAAAGCGTGAGAAGAAGACACCGATTTCAAACAGACAGTACATCGGGATCGCCAATAGCGTTTGCGAGAAGACATCCGGCGGCGTCAGCAACATCCCGACAACGAATGCACCAACCAGCACATACGGGCGTTTTTTGCGTAAGTCTTCTGGCGAGGTAATCCCCATCCAGCACAGCAGCACAATTGCCACCGGCACTTCAAAGGAGACACCAAACGCCATAAACAGCGCCATAACGAAGCTTAAATAGCTGGCGATGTCGGTGGATACCTGCACCCCTTCCGGCGCGGTATTGGCAAGGAAGCCAAATGCCAGCGGAAAGACCACAAAGTAGGCGAATGCCATGCCGATATAAAACAGCAGAGAGCTGGAAACCAGCAGCGGCACCACCAGGCGACGTTCATGCTTATACAGCGCTGGGGCGATAAATGCCCACACCTGATAGAGAATCACCGGCGCTGACAGAATCAGCGACACCATAAAGGTCAGCTTGATCGGCGTAAAGAACGGCGAGGCCACGTCGGTGGCGATCATCGTTGAACCTTGCGGCAACTGCTTGATCAATGGCGCGGATACCAGGTGATAGATGTCATTGGCGAAATAGACCAGACACAGGAATATCACGATCACCGCGATAATGCAGTTCAGCAGACGCTTACGCAGCTCAATCAGATGCGTGATAAGCGGTTGAGTATCTTCTACAGACATGTTTACGGTTTATCACTCGACGAAGGGGAAGGTGCAGCGGTTTTCGGTTCAGCGTCCGCAGCAGGTTTTACCACCGGCTCTGGCGTGGTTTCTGGCTTCTGTTCCGGCGAACTGGCCTGCGTTTGTGCAGCGGCAGGCGTTACGCCCTCATGCGCAGCTTCATTATCTTTCACCACCGGGTTATGGATGGTGTGCGCTTCATCGCTCGCCTTTTCAGGATCGTTTGCAACGTAGGAACGCTTCATCGACTCCGCGGCCTGGCGTAGTTCATCCATCGACGCTTTCAGTTCGGGCGTCAGGTTAGTGAGGCTCGCCTTTTCAACCTTTTTCAGACTGTCCTGAAACTCCTGGAGTTTTAACTCCTGGGTCAGTTCGTTCTGCACCGTTGTCGCCAGTGAACGCAACGCGCGAATCCAGCCCGCTACCGTTTTTACCGCCACAGGCAGTCGTTGCGGCCCCAGAACGACGAGGCCGATGATGAACACCAATAGCAGTTCGCTAAAACCGATATCAAACACGGATTACACCTGCTCTTTATCGTGGCGCTTCGCGTCTTCTGTTTTAGCCTGTTCCTGATTCGTATCCGCCTGCTTATCGGAGATAGTTTTCGCAGTAAAATCAGCATCCTGACTGGTTTTATCCTGCTTTGGTTCATCATCGCTCATTGCTTTTTTAAAGCCTTTGATCGACGCACCAAGATCGGAACCGATGGAGCCGAGCTTTTTGGTGCCAAAAAGCAGTACAACGATGACGGCAATAATCAATAACTGCCAAATACTGATACCACCCATACATGTTCCTCTGTGGTAGATGATGATTAAACAAAGCCGCATTATACGTTACACGGCCCGCCTTGAGCGATGAAAAAATCAGCGTGTTTTGCGCCAACCGACAAACCAGGCGATCAGACCACCTGCCATTAACCAGCCGGGCATCAGCCCCCACTCAGGTCGGCTGACCAACAAGAATGTGCCACTTAATACTAACGTAGCGCCAATTCCGAGAAAATAACGCGATTGTCCCTGACGTACATGATTTGACTGAAGCTCGCGGGCAATCTTATCAACACTGTGCTGTAAATACTTGCCCTGGCGCAAACTGTCGTAAACCAGTTCAGGCAGTTCTGGCATTTTTTCGACCCAGAACGGCGCTTTTTCTTTAAATGCTCTCACCAGGGCAGGAATACCGACCTGATCTTTAATCCACGACTCCAGGAAAGGCTTCGCTGTTTTCCATAAATCGAGCTGCGGATAAAGCTGGCGTCCTACCCCTTCGACATAGAGCAGGGTTTTCTGGAGTAACACCAGTTGCGGCTGCACTTCCATATTGAAGCGACGCGCCGTATTAAACAGATTTAACAGTACATGTCCAAACGAAATTTCGGCCAGCGGTTTCTCAAAGATAGGTTCACAGACCGTACGAATGGCAAATTCGAACTCTTCAACGTTGGTATCTGGTGGCACCCAGCCAGAATCGACGTGTAGCTCTGCCACTTTGCGATAGTCGCGATTAAAGAAGGCGATAAAGTTTTCTGCCAGATAGCGTTTATCTTCTTTGTTTAGCGAGCCAACAATCCCGCAATCAATGCCGATATATTTCGGGTTTTCCGGGTGTTCATAGCTTACGAAGATGTTGCCAGGGTGCATATCGGCATGGAAAAAGCTGTCGCGAAAGACCTGAGTGAAGAACACCTGCACGCCGCGTTCCGCCAGCAATTTCATGTTAGTGCCGTTTTTCTCCAGCGCCGCAACATCAGACACCGGAATGCCGTAAATGCGCTCCATCACCATCATCCCTTCACTACAATAGTCAGGGTAAACTTCCGGGATGTAGAGCATCGGGCTGTCTTCAAAATTGCGCCGAAGCTGAATGGCGTTGGCAGATTCCCGCAGCAAATTCAGTTCATCAATCAAGGTCTTTTCGTACTCGCGCACCACTTCGGTTGGGCGCAGACGGCGACCATCCGGCAGCAAACGCGGCACCCAGCGAGCCAGACGGTAGATAAGTTTCAGATCCGCTTTAATGACCGGCAAAATATCCGGGCGGATGACTTTAATCACCACCTCTTTACCATTCGATTTCAATCGCGCGGTATGAACCTGGGCGATAGAAGCAGAAGCCAGCGGCTTGATTTCAAAATCGTCAAACCACGCTTCTACCGGCAAGCCGCCCATTGCAGCTTCAATCTGCTGCTTCGCCAGCTTGCCATCAAACGGAGCAACTTTGTCCTGCAATAACGCCAGCTGATCGGCAATATGCGGTGGAAAAAGATCGCGGCGGGTTGATAACATTTGCCCGAACTTGATCCAAACCGGCCCCAGTTCTTGCAGGGCCAGTCGTAGTCGCTCACCTAAAAGTTTGTCTTTATGCCGATTTGGCATCCAGAATAATGAGTATCGCCATAGCCGTAGCGGCAGGGTGATACGCATTTTGGGGATCAGTTCATCAAGTCCGTAGCTTAAAAAAGTGCGAATGATGAAATATAGGCGCCGTACTTCACCAGGCGTCATTTAGCCTCCAGTTTTTCCAGCCGTTTGGTCAGGGCATCAACAGCACGCTCGACGGCAGCCGTCTCTTCCGCAAACCAGGCCACTTCAAGCGGACCGGGTGCCATACGCCACTCTTCAGTAATGGCTTCCGCCACATAACGTTGCTGGCGCTTAATGCCGTGATGCAGGAACTTTGCGCCTCCGCGCATGGCTTTTCTGATTCCTTCAGCGGCGATATCACCGGTATAAGGGGCCAGCAGTTCCGCAGGGTCGAACTCTGCCAGATCTGCCAGCGCAACGAAGTTTTGCACCACCTGAATATCGCCCTGCACTTCCAGCTCACCACTGCGAATCAGTGCGGTAAGCTGCTGGCGATCGCGAAGTTTCGGCAACACACTGGCGTAGGCGATAACGGTGCAGTCAGCATCGCCTGCCCATTCGCCCAGTACATCAACCTGGCGTTCGCTGAACACCAGAATCAATGACGTCGAAAAGCCTTTTACCTCCACGCGCAATACTTTACCCAGCAGACGCGAGCGGGCTGTTTTCAGCGCGGGTGAGCGATACAGGAAGGTGTTGAGCAGACTTTCAATTCCTGCCGTCACTAAAGGTTTAAAAGGCATTTCCGGTCTCCTGTCAGAACTTATAACCACGATGCAGCGCCACAACCCCTGCCGTCAGATTGTAGTAGTCGACACTTTCGAATCCGGCATCCTGCATCATGGCTTTCAGGGTATCCTGATCGGGATGCATACGGATGGATTCTGCCAGATAACGGTAGCTGTCGGCGTCGTTCGCGACCAGTGAGCCAATACGCGGCAGCACATGGAAGGAGTATGCATCATAGGCTTTGCTCAGCGGCTCGATAATTGGCTTCGAGAACTCAAGCACCAGCAGGCGGCCGCCGGGTTTCAGCACGCGATACATTGAACGCAGTGCTTTATCTTTGTCGGTGACGTTACGCAGACCAAACGAAATGGTGATGCAATCAAAGGTGTTATCCGGGAACGGCAGCGCCTCAGCGTTCGCCTGAACATACTCAACGTTGCCAATCACACCGATATTACGCAGCTTCTCGCGTCCCATTTTGAGCATGGATTCATTGATATCAGCAAGGACCACTTTGCCAGTTTCTCCGACCAGGCGGGAGAATTTCGCTGTCAGGTCGCCGGTGCCACCAGCCAGATCCAGCACGGTCTGCCCACGGCGTACGCCGCTGCAATCAATCGTGAATCGCTTCCACAAACGATGAATACCAAATGACATCAAATCATTCATGACATCGTATTTTGATGCCACGGAATGGAAAACGTGGGCGACCATATCCGCTTTTTGTTCCTTCGCGACGGTCTGAAAACCAAAGTGCGTCGTTTCTTGTGACTTATCCACCATCTCAATGCCTGCTCATCAAAAAATTGTTCCAGAAGTGTAACAGATTGGGCGTCGATGCCCTAGATTTCTACCCGGCTTAACTACCCCTAATGGGCTAGCACGACTGCTGATTATATTCATCATCGCGTTGATAAGCTTCATCATTCGGCTGCCCCGGAACCGACCGAAGTCGATACTCTTCATCCTGGCTCACCGCCTGTTCAGCCAAATCCGGATTAATCTCGCGTTTAATTTCTACTCCTAAACCGCGAAACGCTTCTGCCTGCGCCAGCACATTTCCGCGACCTGAAGAGAGTTTTTTCATTGCCTGGCGGTAGTTATCCTGCGCTTTGTCGAGACTTTGACCAATCGCGGACATGTCATCGATGAACAAACGCATCTTGTCGTACAGCTTGCTGGCACGATCGGCGATTTGCTGGGCGTTACGGCTTTGATGCTCATAACGCCACAGGTTGGCAATAGTACGCAACGCCACCAGCAGCGTAGTCGGGCTAACCAGCATGATATTGTTTTTCAACGCTTCGGTGATCAGCTCCGGCTGGCGGTCAAGCGCCAGTAAAAAAGCGGGTTCAACGGGAATAAACATCAGCACGTAATCCAGAGTTCGCAGCCCCGGCAGCTGTTGATAATCTTTGCGTCCCAGCAAACGGATATGGTTACGCACCGACGCGATATGTTCCTGTAGCGCGCTTTCGCGGGTGTAGTCGTCTTCGGCGTTAAAATAGCGTTCATAGGCGACCAGCGTCATTTTGGCGTCGATCACCACATCTTTTCCCTGCGGCAGCCGCACGATGACATCCGGCTGCATCCGCGAGCGGGCGTCATTTTCGATGCTGACCTGGGTTTCATATTCATACCCTTCACGCAGACCGGAAGCCTCCAGCACCCGCGTCAATACTACCTCGCCCCAGTTGCCCTGGGTTTTATTGTCGCCTTTCAGCGCGCGCGTCAGGTTGATCGCTTCCTGGGCCATTTGCGCGTTGAGTTGCTGGAGATTGCGAATTTCGTGGGTCAGGGTATGGCGTTCTTGTGCTTCTTTACCGAAGCTGTCCTGAACCTGACGGCAGAAACCGTCCAGTTGTTCACGTAGCGGCGACAACAGGCTGTTCAGACTCTGACGGTTTTGCTCATCAACCCGGCGATTGCTGTGCTCAAAAATACGGTTGGCGAGGTTTTCAAACTGCTCACTGAGGCGCTGCTCGCTGTTAATCATCTGGCGAATTTTATCGTCAGCATGTTGCTGTGCGGCTTCCATCCGCGTGGTTACTTCACGCAGATCGGCCTCCAGAGAGGTGTTAATACTTTGCAGGCTGCGCACTTCGTTATTGAGCAATTCACACTCTGCACGCCAGTGCTCGCTTTGGGTAATTTGTTGTTTTGCCGCGCTTAACTCCGCGACCATCTCTTCACGTTCAGCTAATTGCTCGGCTTTTTGCTGCGCATGTTGATAACTGGCAAACAGCCAGCCAATTGCCACACCCACCAACGCAATAACTGCGTAAACCATGATTGAGAAATCCACAACGCCTCCTGACGCAACAACTTACCCGCACAAAATAGAATTGTGCTGTACAAACGTCCAGTTGGAAAGGCATTTCCTGCGAGGCGCTACGCAAAAATACAAAAGGCCGAACGCGTCGGCCTTCAGACAGGAGAAGAGAATTACAGCAGACGACGCGCCGCTTCCACCACGATTTTCACCGCATGGCTTTCAGTTTGTTTCATCGTCTCAGCATTCGGGATCTCTTGCTGGGTGCGGTTAACGATAACACCCGCTACCATACCGGCACGCAGGCCCTGACTTGCACACATGGTCAGCAGAGTTGCAGATTCCATTTCATAGTTCATTACGCCCATCGCCTGCCACTCTTCCATAGAACCTTTAAAGTGACGAACTACGCGACCAGAGTAAGTATCGTAACGTTCCTGACCTGGGTAGAAGGTATCAGAAGAAACTGTCACGCCAACGTGAGTTGTCGCGCCAATAGATTTCGCAGCTTCAACCAGCGCAGTCGTA
The DNA here is from genome assembly GCF_053555855.1 of Shigella sp. SIG3. Classification (NCBI taxonomy): domain Bacteria; kingdom Pseudomonadati; phylum Pseudomonadota; class Gammaproteobacteria; order Enterobacterales; family Enterobacteriaceae; genus Shigella; species Shigella sp. SIG3. The sequence continues at coordinate 8,901 of NZ_JBQZXE010000043.1, read as the reverse complement.
CATTCGAAATCAGCGACAGCCGGGAATTCCAGCGGTGCGAAGTGCAGGCTCGCGCCATCCAGACGGACAGACGCCGTGGTAACCAGGACATCACCCACATTAATATGCGGCTGAATAGCGCCCGTTGTACCGATACGCAGGAAGGTGCGAATGCCCAGCTGTGCCAGCTCTTCAACAGCAATAGAGGTAGACGGGCCGCCGATACCGGTAGAGCAGACGATAACAGGTTTACCATCCAGCTCTGCACGCCAGGTAGTGAATTCGCGGTGAGATGCCAGCTTAACCGGCTTATCCATCAGCGCGGCGATCTTTTCCACACGATCCGGGTCGCCAGGGACGATGGCAAGCGTAGCCCCTTGTAAATCGTTTTTAGTGAGGCCGAGATGAAAAACATCAGACTTGGACATATACAACTCCTCTGTGAATCGGTTTAGTCAGAAGAAGCAAAAAGACACTTTACCGAAGGGTTTAACATTTTTTCGTGATACTCATCACCATGACGCAAATGCGTTGCATAAATTTACCCACCAAAAGTGATTCATATCACATAAATCACTCTTCATTCTGCAGGACTGCATAAAAGATGAGCCGATTCAGGCAATGTGATTTGTTGCATGCTGACTATAGTTAACATTGCGCAACATTTTTATAAGGGTACGGAGAATACCATGGCAACAACACAACAATCTGGATTTGCACCTGCTGCATCGCCTCTCGCTTCGACCATCGTTCAGACCCCGGACGACGCGATTGTGGCGGGCTTCACCTCTATCCCTTCACAAGGGGATAACATGCCTGCTTACCATGCCAGACCAAAGCAAAGCGATGGCCCACTGCCAGTGGTCATTGTAGTGCAGGAAATTTTTGGCGTGCATGAACATATCCGCGACATTTGTCGCCGTCTGGCGCTGGAGGGGTATCTGGCTATCGCACCTGAACTTTACTTCCGCGAAGGCGATCCGAATGATTTTGCCGATATCCCCACGTTGCTTAGCGGTCTGGTAGCAAAAGTGCCTGACTCGCAGGTGCTGGCCGATCTCGATCATGTCGCCAGTTGGGCTTCCCGCAACGGCGGCGATGTTCATCGTTTAATGATCACCGGATTCTGCTGGGGTGGACGTATCACCTGGCTGTATGCCGCGCATAATCCACAGCTAAAAGCCGCAGTGGCGTGGTACGGCAAACTGACGGGCGACAAGTCGCTGAATTCACCGAAACAACCTGTTGATATCGCAACCGATCTTAACGCACCGGTTCTCGGCTTATATGGTGGTCAGGATAACAGCATTCCGCAGGAGAGCGTTGAAACGATGCGCCAGGCGCTGCGGGCTGCTAATGCGAAAGCAGAGATTATCGTGTACCCGGATGCCGGGCATGCATTCAACGCTGATTATCGCCCGAGCTATCATGCCGAATCTGCGAAAGATGGCTGGCAGCGTATGCTGGAATGGTTTAAGCAGTATGGTGGGAAGAAGTCGCTGTAATGAGAAAAGACCGGGTGGTATTACCACCCGGTTTGGATTTACCCCCGACGCAAATTCTGCGCCGCCTGCACCATGTTCGCCAGTGCCGCGCGGGTTTCTGGCCAGCCGCGCGTTTTCAGGCCACAGTCCGGGTTGACCCACAGGCGCTCTGCCGGAATGCGTTTTGCCGCTTTCTTCAGCAAGGCTTCAATCCATTCCACGCTCGGTACGTTTGGCGAGTGAATGTCATAGACGCCAGGACCGATTTCATTTGGATAATCAAACTCTTCAAACGACTCCAGCAACTCCATGTCGGAACGCGAGGTTTCGATGGTGATGACGTCTGCGTCCAGCGCCGCAATCGAATCCATGATGTCGTTGAACTCGCAATAACACATGTGAGTGTGGATTTGTGTGTCATCTTTCGCCACGGCGGCGTTGATACGGAAGGCCTCTACGCCCCACTGGAGATACGCATCCCAGTCGCTACGACGCAGCGGTAAACCTTCGCGCAGCGCCGGTTCGTCAATCTGGATGATGCCAATTCCAGCGGCTTCCAGATCGGCCACTTCATCACGCAGCGCCAGCGCAATCTGTTTGGCGATGGTTTCACGGCTGACATCTTCACGCGGGAACGACCAGCAGAGTATGGTCACCGGCCCCGTCAGCATCCCTTTCACCGGTTTGTCGGTCAGCGATTGCGCATACTTCGCCCACTCCACGGTAATCGGTGCCGGGCGGCTAATGTCACCAATGACAATCGGTGGCTTCACGCAGCGGGAACCGTAGCTCTGTACCCAACCGTTTTGCGTAAAGACAAATCCGTCGAGGTGCTCGCCAAAGTATTCCACCATGTCATTACGCTCGGCCTCGCCATGTACCAGCACATCCAGTCCCAAACGTTCCTGCTCAACAATGGCCTGCTTGATATGTTCCGCAATGCCCGTGCGGTAGTTGTTGGCGTCGAGATTGCCCTTTTTGAAATCCAGACGCAGGGTACGAATTTCCGTGGTTTGCGGGAAGGAACCAATCGTGGTGGTCGGCCACGCTGGCAGTTTAAAACGCGCACGCTGGGCTTCAGCACGCACTTCATAGACATTCGCACGCTGGCTGTCCTGGGCGGTGATCGCCGCCAGACGCTTTTCTACCGCCGGATTATGTACACGAGTAGAGTGACGACGCGCCTGAATTGGGGCGCTCCACTCTGCCAGAGCTGCCGTGTCACCACTGTTCAGCGCATCGCGCAGCAGTGCCAGTTCATGGCATTTTTGTAGGGCGAAGGCAAACCAGCTTTTCACTTCTGCATCAAGACGCGTTTCCACGCTCAGGTCGATGGGGCTGTGCAGCAACGAGCAGGAAGATGCCACCCACAAATCACGTTTGCCGACAATGTCCTTAATTTGCGCATATTTCTCAGTAAGATCGGCGCGCCAGACGTTACGACCATTGATTAGACCCGCAGACAGCAGCCAGTCAGAAGGCAGGCGCTTGTGCAGTTCAACAACGTCATCTTTACCATGTACAAGGTCCACATGCAGCCCCTGAACAGGCAGCGCAGTAATCGTGTCGAGATTTGGCGTTACGCCTTCAAAATAGGTGGTCAGCAGCAGTTTCACCTGTCCCTGGAGCGCGTCGTAAGCGGGTTTGTATGCGTCCAGCCACGCCTGTGGTAGTTCCAGTACCAGCGCGGGTTCATCAATCTGTACCCACTCGATGCCGCGTTTCGCCAGTTCTGCCAGCACTTGCTGATAAACCGGCAGAATGTCGTTCAGCAGGCTAAGGCGGTCAAACTGTTCACCTTTCACTTTCCCCAGCCACAGGTAAGTAACCGGCCCCAGCAGCACAGGCTTAACGTTGTGGCTCAGCGCCAGCGCCTCGTCCACTTCCTCCAGCAGCTGCGTCCAGGTCAGTTTGAACTGTTGGCCTTTAACGAACTCCGGCACCATGTAGTGATAGTTGGTGTTAAACCATTTGGTCATTTCCGCTGCCGCCGCAGGTTCGCCAGTCGGCGCACGTCCACGACCAATACGGAACAGGGTGTCGATATCTACCGAACCGTCTTTGTTCTGATGACGTGGCGGAACATTACCCAGCAGCAAACTGGTGGTCAGTACATGATCGTACCAGGCAAAATCGCCCACCGGCAGCAGGTCGATACCCGCTTGCTTTTGTTGATCCCAGTGACGAGCACGCAGTTCACGCCCTACTGTCAGCAGTTCTTCACGCGTGGAGTTCCCCGCCCAATAACTTTCTTGCACTTTTTTCAGCTCGCGACGCAGGCCAACGCGAGGGAAACCGAGGGTGTGATTCAATATTGTCATTTTTCTTCCTCTAATTATATGTAAATCCTATGGATTTTGAATTTAGGGAAGGCGGCAAGTTTATTCATCGCCGGGAGCTTACTGAAGTAAGTGACCGGGGTGGAGAAACGTAGCCAACGCACCATAAATTTAAAAGACGAAGGATTTTAGCCGTCCAGATGTTTACACATCCATAATTGGCGGTTACTGTATATTCCTCAAGCGCAAATTATTCATGCCGAAGTGAAGGACTTTCATGATCGAAGTAAAACACCTGAAAACGCTACAAGCGTTGCGGAACTGCGGCTCGCTCGCAGCCGCTGCGGCAACGTTGCATCAGACGCAATCCGCCCTGTCTCACCAGTTTAGCGATCTGGAACAACGCCTTGGCTTCCGGCTATTTGTGCGTAAGAGCCAGCCGCTACGCTTTACACCGCAGGGAGAAATCCTGTTGCAACTGGCAAACCAGGTGCTGCCGCAAATCAGCCAGGCACTGCAAGCCTGCAATGAACCGCAGCAGACGCGTCTGCGCATTGCCATTGAGTGCCATAGCTGTATTCAGTGGCTGACACCCGCTTTAGAAAATTTCCATAAGAACTGGCCGCAGGTAGAGATGGATTTTAAATCGGGCGTGACGTTTGACCCGCAGCCCGCGTTGCAACAGGGCGAGCTGGATCTGGTGATGACCTCCGATATCCTGCCGCGCAGTGGCCTGCATTATTCGCCGATGTTCGATTATGAAGTACGCCTGGTGTTAGCACCTGACCATCCACTGGCGGCAAAAACGCGTATTACACCGGAAGATCTCGCCAGCGAGACGCTATTAATTTATCCGGTGCAGCGTAGTCGACTGGATGTCTGGCGGCATTTTCTTCAGCCGGCAGGCGTCAGCCCGTCACTGAAAAGCGTCGATAACACCTTATTATTGATTCAAATGGTTGCCGCGCGGATGGGTATTGCCGCGCTACCGCATTGGGTAGTAGAGAGTTTTGAGCGCCAGGGTCTGGTGGTGACCAAAACCCTGGGCGAAGGCTTGTGGAGCCGACTGTACGCCGCCGTGCGCGATGGCGAGCAGCGTCAGCCAGTTACGGAAGCGTTTATTCGCTCAGCGCGCAATCACGCCTGCGATCATCTGCCGTTTGTGAAGAGCGCGGAGCGACCCACTTACGATGCACCCACAGTGAGGCCAGGATCACCAGCGCGCCTGTAATAAACGTTGGCCAGTGCGGCTGTTGGTGCCAGATAGCCAGGTTTACCAGCAGCCCTGCCGGAACGTGCATATTATTCATAATGCCCAGCGTTCCGGCGTCCACCTGCGTCGCGCCGTAGTTCCACATAAAGTAGCCAATCCCGGAAGCCACCACGCCAAGAAACACCAGAATGCCCCATTGCAACGTGGTTTGCGGCATTTTCTGCGCATTTCCCAGCAAGAACCATGCAATTACCGCCACCAGGAACGCGCCAAGATAGAACCACGCAAAGGCGTTATGCTGCGGCATCGGGCGAGTTTCCATCAGGCGTTTGTAACCCACCATGCCGATGGCAAAAGTGATATTGGAGAGTTGCACCAGCAACAAGCCAGTCCAGAAATGGTCGGTGACCTGATCATAGCGAATAATCCCGGCACCAATCACCGCCAGCAAGGCGCTAAAAGCATAGCCCCAGCGCAGACGGCGCTTACTCATGATGTCATAAATCAGCGTGATGTAGAGCGGCGTCAGTACGGTGAACAGCAACAATTCGGAGACCGTCAGGTAGAGATAAGCGCGGAAACTCAGCATATACATCACGCCGAGCTGCATCGCGCCCACCAGCATATACAGGCCGACCGTTTTCAGGCTATTGCTACGGGTACGCAGAAACGGCAGAAAAACGAGTGCCGCCAAGCCAACGCGCACCAGCACCGCAAAATAGCTATCGACGTGCCCCGCAAGGTACTCGCCATAAAAGCTAAAGGAGAAGGCCCACAGAATCGTGGTGATGATAAGTAGCGCCACAATGGAAAACTCTTTGATTAACGAGTATCCATTGTAGCGAAGTATCAGGTTGACAACTGACCAAATAAAGAACGATTACGATAAATAGAGTTTACGCAGATAATGCGGCACCGCGTCGTCGGCATTAGTACCAATAACTTCCAGCTCCGGATGCAGATCTTTCAGACGCTGGTGCGCACTGCCCATAATGCAGCCTTTCCCCGCCATCGACAGCATTTCGGCGTCGTTCATCCCGTCACCAAACGCAATACAATCCTTCAGGCTGTAGCCCAGTTTCTTCGCCACTGCTTCCAGCGCATGGCCTTTCGACACGCCGCCCGCCATCACTTCCAGACAGGTTAAGGTAGAGAAACTGACGTTGACGCGATCGCCCCAGCGAGCGTTAATCGCCTGCTCCAGCGGCAGCAGTTGTTCATGGGAATCGCAGGTGAAAAACACTTTGCTGACGCCTTCCGGCTCCAGTAATCCCGGCTCATACAGCGCATATTTGAACACCGCTTCTTTAAAAAAGCGCATCTCTTCCGGGCGATGGCGATTCATAAACCATTCGTCGTCGCGATAAACGTTAGTAATGATGTCCGGATTGTCGTTGACTACGCCAAACAGATCGCTGGCAATGTCGCGATCCAGGTTATGAGCAAAAATCAGATTGCCATCCAGATCGTGAACGCGCGCACCATTGGAGGTAATCATGTAAGACTTAATCTCCAGATTATCGCGAATTTGCCCCACATCAACGTGGTGACGACCGGTCGCAAACACAAAGTTGATGCCGCGCGCGGTGAGCAGCTTCAGAGTTTCTTTGGCGTAAGGGGATAACGTATGGTCGGGAGAAAGTAACGTGCCATCTAAATCAGACGCAACAACCTGGTACATAAGAAATTTAAACCTCTGTAGAGCGGTTTCCGCTGGGTGAGTTATGCCTGTTGAAAAAATCAACGATGGCGTGGAGCGCGACTGAGCGCATTGCGTCCTTTTCAAAAAGGATCTCATGGTAAGCACCTTTTATTACCAACGGCCGTCCTCCTTCGACAGGATGGCCCGCGGCGGTGCGGAGTTCACAAAAACGGTCGTGCATGCGGTTATCCACCACGCGTTCCTCTTCAGCTTGTAAGAGAAGCGTTGGCGTGGCGTCATCACCCGCACCGGCTAACACCTGTTCGCCAGCCAGAATACTTTCGCGTACCCAATGGTAGGTCGGCCCACCGACGCGAATCGTTGGGTCATCAGCATAGAAGCGTAAGTTACGTCGATATCGCTGTCTGCTGTGGGTCAGTACGTTGATAGCAAACGGCAACGCGCGCCAGCGCCCGGTGCCTATTGCATAGCCATCACGGAAACGTGGATGCGCTTCGGCCCAGTTGAGGATCTGCCGTGCCATAAATGACGGCATACGAATCACGATCCCAAACATTGGCGCAGTTAGCGCAATGGCGTCACATACACCTGGATGGCGTTGCAGAAATAATGTGGAGATCGCACCGCCCATCGAATGTGCCAGTATATAGCGTTTACGCCACGGACCGGGCTGAACCTCCTGCTGCCAGAATGCCGCCAGATCATCAACATAATCATTAAAGCGATTAACATGCCCGAGATGCGGATCGGCTAACAGGCGACCGGAACGTCCCTGCCCGCGATGGTCGATGATTAAGACATCAAACCCCAAATGGAACAGGTCGTAGGCCAGTTCCGCATATTTTACGTAGCTCTCAATACGCCCCGGGCAGATGACTACCACCCGGTCATGGTGCTGTGCGCGAAAACGGACAAAGCGCACCGGAATGTCATCCACACCAGTAAACTCTGCTTCATCACGCTGACGCCAGAAATCAGTCAGCGGTCCCATGGTAAAAGCAGCAAACGCGTTTTCTCTTGTTTCCCAGTCTTTTTGCTGCTGAAACATCGGGTAATCTGCCTCTTAAACCACGTAAAATCGTTTTTTTAAGCGTGCCTGACACAACGCTGCGACAGTAGCGTATTGTGGCACAAAAATAGACACACCGGGAGTTCATCATGACCTTAGAATGGTGGTTTGCCTACCTGCTGACATCGATCATTTTAAGCCTGTCGCCAGGCTCTGGTGCAATCAACACTATGACCACCTCGCTCAACCACGGTTATCGCGGCGCGGTGGCGTCTATTGCTGGGCTTCAGACCGGACTGGCGATTCATATTGTGCTGGTTGGCGTGGGGTTGGGGACGCTATTTTCCCGCTCAGTGATTGCGTTTGAAGTGTTAAAGTGGGCAGGCGCGGCTTACTTGATTTGGCTGGGAATCCAGCAGTGGCGCGCCGCTGGCGCAATTGATCTTAAATCGCTGGCCTCTACTCAATCGCGTCGACATTTGTTCCAGCGCGCAGTTTTTGTGAATCTCACCAATCCCAAAAGTATTGTGTTTCTGGCGGCGCTATTTCCGCAATTCATCATGCCGCAACAGCCGCAACTGATGCAGTATATCGTGCTCGGCGTCACCACTATTGTGGTCGATATTATTGTGATGATCGGTTACGCCACCCTTGCTCAAAGGATTGCTCTATGGATTAAAGGACCAAAGCAGATGAAGGCGCTGAATAAGATTTTCGGCTCGTTGTTTATGCTGGTGGGAGCGCTGTTAGCATCGGCGAGGCATGCGTGAAAAATAATGTCGGATGCGGCGTAAACGCCTTATCCGACTTACTCTGAAGACGCGTCTGGCATCACCGCGAAATAATCAAATGAATGCCAAATCCGGCAAATAACGCCCCGGCAAAACCATCAATCCACTTCGCCAGACGTTGATAACCACGGCGCATTTGCGGCAGGGCAAACAGACTGGCAACGACGGTAAACCACGCCAGTGTTTCGACAATAATCAACGCGAAAATGCCCCAGCGCTCGGTAGTGCCAACGTTATCGCCGACAAACAATGAGAATACCGAACCAAAATAGATAATCGCTTTCGGATTGGCGAGATTGGTCAGTAAGCCTTTCAGGAAACTGCGCCCGCTTTTCGCCAGCTCAACCTGTGGTGCAGGCGCAGATACAGCCTCTTTTTTCAGTGCACCGCGTAGCATCTGGTAACCCATCCAGCAGAGATACAGGCCACCGCCCACCATAATCAGCGTATGCAGCCAGGCCATTTTTTCGATAATCAAATGCA
>NZ_JBQZXE010000042.1:0-27547 GCF_053555855.1 Shigella sp. SIG3 | reverse complement strand
TTTACAGCCCCGTCCGGGCTGTATGTTTTCACCAGCTTATCCAGTGATCGTTTTGAAAATGGCTGCATTGGATCACGTGGCTGCAAAAATACATAATCCCTGTTGCACTCAGGAACTGAATCACGCCAGGCTTTCTGCTCGTCGATAATCCGCCGGATCTCAGGCGTTATCGGCAGGCGGAAAGCCTTTTGTGTTTTCATAGCCCCTCGCATGCCGATAACCCCTTCCGGATAAACAATTTCACCAGCCTCCTCGTAAACGTAGTCCCAGCGCAGGTTATGGACATTAATCGGACGAACACCAGTGATGATCATGAAGCGAACAGCATTCTTCTGGTGTACAGAGGTGCAGGCAGCAACATTGAGCCAGAGTCGGGCGATTGATTCAATATCGGTAAAAAGCCGTGTGGGGGTAGGTTTCTGTACGCGGAAGGAAACATAATCATCTGGCAGACTGGCGGCAACATTGCGGCCGTTGCAAAGAGTAGGTGCGCAGAACTTCCAGAACCGACGGAGCTCGGCAAACAACTCCAGGGCGTTATTGTTCGAGCGAGTGGCGATCCACTCGTCCAGCACTTCCACCAGCCGATTGTATGTTACGTCGCTGAACACCTCACGCTCGCCGAACGTTGCTTTAATCCGGTCGATACGCACCCCGTAGGTTGTGAAACTGTCCGGGCTCAGCTTCTGCCGGGCTACTTTGGCTTTGAGGTCATCCCGGTACATTTCCAGCGCTGCATGTACGGACTCTGCCCGCAGTCCACCGTCAGCCATACCTAGTGCTTTTTCGCGCGCCAGCTGGATAGCGAGCTCCGGCCACTCGCCGAGCTTTTTACCTTTGAGGCCCATCTTTTTTGGAAACTCGGCGTAAAATGTAACCTTACCGGCTTTGCTGAAATCGATACGGAGATAGTTCTCTTTTTCGTATTTGGAACGGCGAGCCACTCCGGAAGCAGCGAGGATGATTTTGGCGGCAGCAACACAGATTTTCATGTGTGCGCTGGTATAGGGGGGTTTACAGGCGTCCCATTTTTCAGATGCGGCTAAAACATCGTCATTATTGGGGCTATCCGGATTATGTGTTACAGTGCGCGGCATTCTCAATCCTTATCTGCGTAGGCGCAGAAAACAAGCTCACACATACAAGTCTTTTCTACGGGACAAAATGCAATGTGTTGCGGTTTTGTGTTGCTGGACTGAGTTTATCAAGGTGAAATACACTGGATCAACATACAGTAAGTTAATGACAGTAAAGCATACAAACTCGATACAACTTACTGATTTTAAAATGATTTAATGGTAATCCATTGAAATGTCTTTACTAATTACTAAACGCTGTATTAATTGTGATATGTGTGAACCCGAATGCCCGAATGAGGCGATTTCAATGGGAGATCATATCTACGAAATTAACAGCGATAAGTGTACCGAATGCGTAGGGCACTACGAGACACCAACCTGCCAGAAGGTGTGCCCGATCCCCAATACTATTGTGAAAGATCCGGCGCATGTCGAGACAGAAGAACAGTTGTGGGATAAATTTGTGCTGATGCACCACGCGGATAAAATTTAATATTCTACTCTGGAAGTAGAGTATTAATTATATTACTGGGAAGCCTTAACGCCATTATATTTATTTAATTGATGACATTAGCATAATCATTCACTAAGTTAATTTATATAGTATCTGCCAAGACACTTATTTATAGTTATTAAAGGCGCGTCCGATTGGTTCACCGGACGCACCTTAAGTACGTTTCCTTGTGTTATAAGAACAGAAGGATCAGCTGTAAAACAGCAATGATGATTTTGATGACCCGTTTAATCAGGTATCGGCAATCAGTCATTCGTTTTTCCTTAAACAAGGAATGCAGCCATTCAGATTAGCCCTTACATCTCCCCAAAACTGAACGTGCGAGTTATTGAGGGTGCATGCTGCACTCCACACCAGAGCTTTGACGACACCACTCGTTTCAATGGGGGAATTCTGTGGCATGGTGTAAAGCACAGCAAAATCTTCAATAACGAAGCCAATTTTAATGTACTTACGAATTGGCGGTCACGTTAATCTTTCCATCAATATTGCTTTCTTCGTAAAGGCTCGAGTTTTTATGCTAAAGATTGCAAGTTGCTTGTAAAAGATAAGTACACTGATCCATAATCGCTGTTGTTGAGGGTGCATGCTGCACAAAATTAAAGTTAAAAAGTAAAACCCCCGTTCCTTACCAGTTCGGGGGTTTTACTTTTTAAAGAGAACGGTATTATTTTAACTTTCAATAATTACCGTGGCACAAGCATAGTGGCGTTCATCTGCCAGCGTTACATGCATATTTACAACGCCGAGCTTTTCCGCCAGTTTTAATGCCTCACCCCATAGTCGTAGCCGTGGTTTGCCGAGCTCATCATTGAATACTTCAAATTGATTAAACGCCAGACCATTGCGGATCCCGGTGCCAAACGCTTTTGCTGCGGCTTCTTTCACAGCAAAACGCTTCGCCAGAAAACGCACCGGCTGGTGGTGCGTTTTCCAGATTGCCCATTCGTTATCGCTTAATACGCGGCGTGCCAGGCGCTCACCGGATCGGGCGATCACTGCTTCTATGCGAGCGATCTCTACGATATCCGTGCCTAAACCTAATATTGCCATTAGCCACGCGCTTCCAGCATCAGACGCTTCATTTCTGCCACCGCATCTTTCAGTCCGGTCATCACTGCACGGCCAATAATGGCATGACCGATATTCAGTTCATGCATCTCAGGGATGGCGGCAATGGCTTTCACGTTGTGATAGGTCAGACCGTGTCCGGCGTTAACTTTCAGACCGAGACTAGCGGCAAAGGTCGCGGCTTTGGCGATACGCACCAGCTCTTGCGCCTGTTCGGCGTCAGTTTTGGCATCAGCATAGCAACCGGTGTGGATCTCGATAAACGGTGCGCCAACCTCTGCCGCAGCTTTGATCTGCTCTTCATCGGCGTCGATAAACAGAGAAACCTGAATCCCGGCATCTGCCAGACGTTTGCAGGCATCGCGTATTTTTTCACGCTGCCCTGCAACGTCCAGGCCGCCTTCGGTTGTTACTTCCTGACGCTTTTCCGGTACCAAGCAGCAAAAATGTGGCTTCGTCTCAACGGCGATCGCCAGCATCTCTTCGGTCACTGCCATCTCCAGATTCATTCGGGTATCCAGCGTCTGCCGCAGGATGCGCACATCGCGGTCAGTAATGTGGCGGCGATCTTCACGTAAATGCACGGTAATGCCGTCCGCTCCCGCCTGCTCGGCAATAAACGCCGCCTGCACCGGATCCGGGTAAGCAGTACCGCGTGCGTTACGCAGCGTTGCAATATGGTCAATGTTGACGCCTAACAGTAATTCAGCCATGACAATCCTCATCATTCATAATGTGTTTTCACCGTTCGCTTAGGCATAAACTGCCGGAACAGTTCCCTGCTCTTTAATGGTTTACCGCCAAGATACGGCTTAAGCGCCATTCGGGTAAAGCGTTTCGCGGCGCGTAGTGTGTCTGCGTCAGGAAATTCCCGCGCGTTTAACGCTTTTAACTGCCTTCCGGTGAACGTTTTATTGTCGATAACGACGCTTGCGATAAACCCTTTTTCTTCGCGATAACGATACGTCATGGTGTCATCTACCGGCTCGCCGCTACCCGCGCAATGGGTAAAATTGACGCCATAGCCCAGATGCCCGAGTAGTGCCAGTTCAAAGCGACGCAGCGCGGGTTCTGGCGTACCAGTGGCACCTGCAAGAGACTGAATGCAGTGCAAGTAATCGAAAAAGAGTTCAGAGAAGCGCGTCTCGTATTCCAGTACGCGGGAGAGAAGTTCGTTGATGTACAGACCGCTGTAAAGCGTGATACCGCTTAATGGCAGCGCCAGTGAGACAGCTTCAGCACTGCGCAGCGTTTTGACTTCGCCACGCCCGCCAAAACGTAGCAAGAGAGGGGTGAAAGGCTGTAATGCACCTTTCAGAGTAGAGCGTTTAGAGCGTGCGCCTTTGGCAACCAGACGCACGCGACCCGATTCCTCTGTGAAGACGTCCAGCATCAGGCTGGTTTCGCTCCACGGGCGACTATGCAGGACAAATGCGCGCTGCCAGCCTTCCATCGGAGTGACTCTTAAAGATCGTCAACATAACCGAGACTGCGCAGTGCGCGTTCGTCGTCGGCCCAACCCGATTTCACTTTTACCCACAGTTCAAGGTGGACAGGCGCTTCGAACATTTCCTGTATGTCTTTACGCGCTTCAATCCCGATGGTTTTGATCTTGGCCCCTTTGTTGCCAATAACCATCTTCTTCTGCCCTTCACGCTCAACGAGAATCAAACCGTTGATGTCATAACCGCCGCGTTCGTTAGAGACGAAACGTTCGATCTCCACGGTCACGGAGTACGGCAGTTCAGCGCCAAGGAAACGCATCAGTTTTTCGCGGATGATTTCAGACGCCATAAAACGCTGTGAGCGATCGGTGATGTAATCTTCCGGGAAGTGATGAGTCGCTTCAGGCAGATGCTTACGCACGATTGCCGCAATAGTGTCAACATTCAGCCCGGTTTCGGCAGAGATTGGCACGATATCGAGGAAGTTCATCTGGCTTGCCAAGAACTGCAGGTGCGGCAGCAGATCGGCTTTCTCCTGCACGTTGTCCACTTTGTTCACCGCGAGGATTACCGGCGCTTTGCCTTCGCGCAGTTTGTTGAGCACCATTTCGTCGTCCGGCGTCCAGCGGGTGCCTTCAACGACAAAAATCACCAGCTCAACATCGCCAATAGAGCTGCTCGCCGCTTTGTTCATCAGGCGGTTAATGGCGCGTTTTTCTTCCATATGCAGGCCCGGTGTATCGACGTAGATCGCCTGATACGCGCCTTCAGTATGGATCCCCACAATGCGGTGACGAGTTGTCTGCGCCTTGCGGGAGGTGATGGAGATTTTCTGCCCCAGCAGTTTGTTCAACAATGTGGATTTGCCAACGTTCGGACGTCCGACGATGGCAATAAATCCGCAGTAACTTTTATCGATGCTCATTCCAGCTCCAGTTTTTTCAACGCCTGTTCGGCGGCAGCCTGCTCAGCCTTACGACGGCTTGAACCTGTGCCAACCACCGGTTCACTCAGGCCGCTGACCTGGCAGTGGATAGTAAATTCCTGATCGTGCGCTTCGCCACGTACCTGGACTACCAGATAAGTCGGCAGCGGCAGATGGCGACCCTGCAAATATTCTTGCAAGCGCGTTTTCGGATCTTTTTGTTTATCGCCTGGGCTAATTTCGTCCAGACGAGTTTGATACCAGTTAAGGATTAATTTCTCGACGGTTTGAATATCACTGTCGAGGAATACGCCACCAATTAATGCTTCGACGGTGTCGGCGAGAATTGACTCACGACGAAATCCACCGCTTTTAAGTTCACCTGGCCCTAAACGTAAGCACTCGCCTAACTCAAATTCGCGCGCCAGTTCCGCCAGCGTATTGCCACGGACCAGCGTGGCGCGCATCCGGCTCATATCGCCTTCATCCACACGAGGGAAACGGTGATAAAGCGCATTGGCGATAACGTAGCTCAGAATAGAGTCGCCTAAAAATTCTAAACGCTCGTTATGTTTGCTGCTGGCACTACGATGAGTTAATGCCTGCTGCAACAGTTCCTGATGATTAAAAGTGTAGCCCAGCTTCCGTTGAAGCCGATTAATTACGATGGGGTTCATGCGATACCAATAAATAAATGCGTCAACAATTCAGCACACGAAACAGACCTGATATACATGGCTCTGCTAACTGCTTCGCTGCAGTTTCAGTTTAGCGGTATATGGGGACCAACGCTGTTTCGTGTGCCGTGGCAACCTGGAGGTGCCAACCTTAAACTTCGGGGGAATATTCTATACACAACGACGGGGGATGTCGTTAGCCACGGGAGATTTATCTCATAAATAATTCACGTTGTCGCCATAACGGCGACAACGTGAACGAAGATGGCTATTAATGGATGCCGCCAATGCGACTTAAGCGCACACCAGTCGGCCATTCGCCTTCTTGCTTATCGAAGCTCATCCAGATAGCCGTGGCCCGACCGACCAGATTCGCTTCAGGCACAAAGCCCCAGTAACGGCTGTCCGCGCTGTTGTCGCGGTTGTCGCCCATCATGAAGTATTGTCCCGGCGGAACAATCCAGGTTGCCAGTTGTTGCCCTGGCTGCTGGTAATACATCCCCACCTGGTCCTGCGCAATCGGCACTGTCAGAATTCGGTGCGTCACATCACCCAGTGTCTCTTTACGCTCGGAAAGACGAATTCCATTTTCTTTGGTTTCGTTTTTCGGCACTTCAAAGAATCCGCTGGTCGCTTCCCCACCATTACGGCGTGAGAAGGTCTGAACGAAATCGCTCGGTTCCACGTTTGAGTAGGTGACCGGCAGCGCGTTTTCACACGCCTGGCCGGAACTGCATCCCGGTTGAATCGTCAGCTCTTTTGAGACCGGATCGTAAGTGACTTTATCGCCCGGTAAACCCACCGCGCGCTTGATGTAATCAAGCTTTGGATCTTCCGGATATTTAAAGACCACGATATCGCCGCGTTTCGGATGACCGGTTTCGATCAGCGTTTTCTGGTAGATAGGATCTTTAATGCCATAAGCAAACTTCTCTACCAGAATAAAATCACCGATTAACAGAGTCGGCATCATCGAACCTGACGGGATCTGGAACGGTTCATAAATAAACGAACGTACAATCAATACGATAGCCAGCACCGGAAAAACAGAAGCTCCGGTTTCCAGCCAGCCAGGCTTCGGTGCAACCTTTTTCAACGTTGCTTTATCCAGTGAGTCACCGGCAGCCGCCTGCGCCGCTGCCTGACGTTCCCGCCGTTTAGGTGCGAAAAAGAATTTATCCACGCACCATAAAATGCCCGTCACCAGTGTGGCAATCACCAGAATCAGGGCAAACATATTCGCCATGCCAACTCCTAAGGGTTATTTGTTGTCTTTGCCGACGTGCAGAATGGCGAGGAACGCTTCCTGCGGCAGCTCAACGTTACCGATCTGCTTCATGCGTTTCTTACCTTCTTTCTGCTTCTGCAGCAGCTTTTTCTTACGGCTGATATCGCCGCCATAACATTTAGCCAGTACGTTTTTACGCAGCTGTTTCACGGTGGATCGCGCAATAATGTGCGTACCAATCGCTGCCTGAATGGCGATATCAAACTGCTGGCGTGGGATCAGATCTTTCATCTTCTCCACCAACTCGCGACCGCGGTTTTGCGAATTATCACGGTGGGTGATCAACGCCAGCGCATCAACACGTTCACCGTTGATTAATACGTCTACACGTACCATGTCGGACGCCTGGAAGCGTTTGAAGTTGTAATCCAGAGACGCATAACCACGCGAGGTAGATTTCAGGCGATCGAAGAAGTCGAGCACCACTTCCGCCATCGGGATCTCGTACGTCAGCGCCACCTGATTACCGTGGTAAACCATATTGGTCTGCACGCCGCGTTTTTCTACGCACAGCGTAATAACGTTGCCGAGATATGCCTGCGGCAGCAGCATGTGACACTCTGCAATCGGCTCGCGCAGTTCGTAAATGTTATTTACCGCAGGCAGCTTGGATGGGCTGTCGACGTAGATAACTTCCCTTGACGTGGTTTCAACTTCATACACTACGGTCGGCGCAGTGGTGATCAGATCCAGATCGTATTCACGTTCCAGACGCTCCTGGATGATCTCCATGTGCAGCAGGCCAAGGAAGCCGCAGCGGAAACCAAAGCCCAGCGCGCTGGAGCTTTCCGGCTCATAGAACAGTGAGGCATCGTTCAGGCTGAGTTTACCCAGCGCGTCACGGAAGGCTTCATAGTCGTCGGAACTTACCGGGAACAGACCGGCGTATACCTGCGGTTTGACTTTCTTAAAGCCAGGCAGCGCCTTTTCTGCCGGATTACGCGCCAGCGTTAAGGTATCGCCGACTGGAGCGCCGTGGATATCTTTAATCGCACATACGAGCCAGCCTACTTCGCCACATTTCAGTTCAGTGCGGTCAACCTGTTTCGGCGTGAAGATGCCCAGACGGTCGGCGTTATAGGTCTGCCCGGTACTCATGACTTTCACTTTGTCGCCCTTACGCAGGGTGCCGTTTTTAATACGGATAAGTGAAACAACGCCCAGGTAGTTGTCGAACCAGGAGTCGATAATTAGTGCCTGCAACGGGCCTTCCGGATCGCCTTCCGGCGGCGGAATGTCGCGTACCAGACGTTCGAGAACGTCCTGCACGCCAACGCCGGTTTTCGCTGAACAGCGCACTGCATCGGTGGCGTCGATGCCGACGATATCTTCAATTTCTTCCGCCACGCGTTCAGGATCGGCTGCCGGCAGGTCAATCTTGTTCAGTACCGGCACCACTTCGAGATCCATTTCCATGGCGGTGTAGCAGTTTGCCAGGGTTTGCGCTTCTACGCCCTGCCCGGCGTCGACCACCAGCAATGCACCTTCACAGGCAGCCAGCGAACGGGAAACTTCATAGGAGAAGTCTACGTGGCCCGGGGTGTCGATAAAGTTAAGCTGATAGGTTTCGCCGTCAGACGCTTTGTAGTCCAGCGTCACGCTTTGCGCTTTGATGGTAATGCCACGCTCACGCTCAAGATCCATGGAATCGAGAACCTGCGCCTCCATTTCACGGTCAGACAGGCCACCGCAGATCTGGATAATACGGTCAGACAGCGTCGATTTACCGTGGTCAATGTGAGCTATGATCGAAAAGTTACGTATATTCTTCATAAAGTATGATTATTGTGCCTTAATGCCCGGTTAACCAGGCTTTTAGAAGTCGCTGTTCTGAGCTTAACGTCTGTATTAATAGAAACGCCGCATTCTACACTACAACATTGAGGCGAGGAAATGTTCATACCGTATGGATTGTGGTATCTGGAAACGCCCTCGCATTTGTTATGCAAAATGCAACAAAGCCAGTGAAATCACTGGCTCGCGTCTTCCGAAGATGTTTCAAATCGCACAAGGCCAGGCGGCAATGCCACGCTTAAGATGATCGGTTGCCATTCTGCCCGGGCAGCAAACTTACGCGAGTAGCCGCGCGCAATCAGGAACCCGCCAATACCGCCGAGGACCGCACCACATAATGCTGCGACGTCAGAAGCAAAGAGTAGCTGAAATAGCGAAGCGATGAGGAATAATCCCACCAGCGGCGACATATAAACCAGTAATGCGGAGCTAAGCAGGCTGCCTTCGGCGATCCCCAATTCCACTTTTTGCCCCGGCACTAACGGCTCATCACAGGGTACGACAATGGTATGCGTGGTTTGCGGGCCAAGTTTATTCAACACGCGGCTACCGCAACCGGCGCGTGAAGCGCAGCTGCTGCATGAAGCTTTAACATCACAACTGACCAGCGCCTGCCCGTTTTGCCAGGAGACGACGGTAGCCCACTCTTTGATCATTGCGCTGCCCCGAACTTAATATTCTCGGCAATGCGTTTCGCCGTTTGCGGCGGCAGTTCACCGACAATGGTGATTTCGGCGTTATCACGTACGCTTGTACTGACGGTTCTGCGTCCGGTGCGCAACATCTGATCGGTGCTCGATGGCGTAGCGCGGTTAACGTTTACCGAGAAGCTGAATAATCCGTCGGAATAGAGACGTGATTCGATAGGCATGTTGTCCATCGTCGGTAGCGGACGTCGACTACTGGAAACTTCGCTAAAACCCTGTGGCAACCAAGTTAGCGTCCAGCTGAATTTAGCTTTTTCACCTACAGGAACAGAAAGCAACGGCGGCAAATTTGCCTTCGCCAGCGTCTGCATACTGCTGCTGATATCCTGATTGACGTTAAAAGCAATCACGCGAAATTGTTCCAGCGTTTCACCATCGCGATCAAGGAGATCAACCCGCATCGGTAATTTCGATTCGGTGTCCATCCACACGATGTAGCTGTAGCGTGTACCATCTCGGGCAACCACGCGAATGACTTCGCAAAGACGATCAGCAATACGCGTGCGCCCGACGGAGATAAAGTCGTAGTAAGGAGAAAGGCGTTTGAAATCGGTATAGATAAGCGATGGCAGAGAATCAACAATGTAATCGCCATTAAGCGTGAACGGTTCAAGTCCCGGTTCAAAATAGCTGATTTCATTGCCGCGCTGTACCACTTCCCGGCGCGGGCCATCCATTTGCAACAATTGTGCAAGAGGACGGTTATCGAGGCGTGCATGTCGATAACGCAGAGACTCAACACCCTGTTTATTGATGCTGATGAATGACAGCTCGTAATTCAGTGACTGACTGGCCAGGTTCATCTGCTGTAATAACGCCCCGGACGCGGGAGTGGCCGAGGCGTTAGCAGAGAATAACAGGCTACCTGTCACTAATGACATGGCAAACCAAAGTTGCTTCATTACTGCGATTGCGTTCCTAAAGTTTGAATTCCTGGCACCTGTACAGCGGCTTGCTGGGTTTGCGCCTGCTCAAACTGAAGCTGTTCAGAGTGGAGTCGGCGTTGCAGTTCGTAATCCTGCAACATTGCATTAATGCGACGACGCTGCTCCTGTACCTGCTGCTGTTGACCATTGTTTGCGGTCGCTTCAGAAGGTACTCCCAGGCTTACCGGGCTGGCTTTACCCATCATCGGCAGTGTATTAAATACCGGCGTTTCGGGCTGCTGGGACGTTTCAGATTGTCCATTATAGTGCTGGACGCCAACGATAACTGCAAGCGATACGCATGCGGCTACGCCCATTTGGGTAAGCTGTGCCGCCCACGGACGTACTTTCTGCCAGAATGGCATTTTCTGCCATTGATGCGGCGCAGGCTGGGCTTCCGGGATCAATGTCGCCGATTGACGTACTGGCTCTTCTTCAATGGCGGCCATCACGCGTGAAGAGATATCGAAATGGAGCACCTCGGGAGTATCACCCCGCATTGAATCACGGATTAAGTGATAGCTTTCCCAGGTTTTCTGCATTTCTGGGTTATGAGCCAGTTCGTTAAGCAGCTCACTATCCAGCGTTTCGCCATCCATTAAAGCGGAAAGTTGTTCTTTCTGCATGCCTAATACCCTTATCCAGTATCCCGCTATCGTCAACGCCTGATAAGCGGTTGAACTTTGTTATCAATAGCTTCCCTCGCTCGGAAGATACGTGAACGCACCGTACCTACCGGACAATCCATGATAGCGGCTATCTCTTCATAGCTCAGGCCATCCAGCTCCCGCAAGGTTATTGCCATGCGCAAATCTTCCGGGAGGAACTCAATAGTTCGGAAAACTATCTGTCTCAGTTCTTCTGACAACATTAAGTTCTCAGGGTTCGAAATTTCTTTCAACGCGCCGCCACTTTCGAAGTTTTCAGCTTCAATGGCATCCACATCACTGGAAGGTGGACGACGCCCCTGAGCAACCAGGTAATTTTTCGCTGTATTTACAGCAATCCGATACAGCCATGTATAAAAAGCGCTATCTCCCCGGAACGAATCCAGCGCACGATAGGCTTTAATAAAAGCTTCTTGTACCACATCGGGAACATCACCCGACGGCACATAGCGGGAAACCAGACTCGCCACTTTATGCTGATAGCGCACTACCAGTAAGTTAAAGGCTTTCTGATCTCCCTTCTGGACCCGTTCAACCAGGACCTGGTCCGTTAACTGCTCGCTCATCCGAGGTAAAGTCTCCCCAAACCAAATTTCCACGCGCTATCGAAACGCCACTCCATTAGCTGCAATTTGAGCAAGCAAAGGGTTAGAGTGTCTCGTTTTTGTAAAGTTCCGTAACGCATCTGTTTTTGTTTGTCATGCTGTAGACGGAGCATTATCTATCATTATAAGTCTACAGAATCTGAACATCGCATTATCTGTGTAGAAATGCCCATTTAACTGCCTGAAGAGTAACCCAACGGCCTTTTTATTTCACCACCTAATCCTCCACCAGCCAGTAACTTCTCTTTTTCTCGCCGCCCTGCGTCAACGTGTTTAGCCACTGTAACAAATATTAAAATAGCAGGTGTTTATTCGCACAACATGATGCTATGCTGACCAAACAATGTTTAGTAGATTAAACAAAGAAAATGAATACTCTCCCTGAACATTCATGTGACGTGTTGATTATTGGTAGCGGCGCAGCCGGACTTTCACTGGCGCTACGCCTGGCTGACCAGCATCAGGTCATCGTTCTAAGTAAAGGCCCGGTAACGGAAGGTTCAACATTTTATGCCCAGGGCGGTATTGCCGCCGTGTTTGATGAAACTGACAGCATTGACTCGCATGTGGAAGACACATTGATTTCCGGGGCTGGTATTTGCGATCGCCATGCAGTTGAATTTGTCGCCAGCAATGCTCGTTCCTGTGTGCAATGGTTAATTGACCAGGGGGTTTTGTTTGATACCCACGTTCAACCGAATGGCGAAGAAAGCTACCATCTGACCCGTGAAGGTGGACATAGTCACCGTCGTATTCTTCATGCCGCCGACGCCACCGGTAGAGAAGTACAATCCACGCTGGTGAGCAAGGCGCAGAACCATCCGAATATTCGTGTGCTGGAGCGCAGCAACGCAGTTGATCTGATTGTCTCTGACAAAATTGGCCTGCCGGGCACGCGACGGGTTGTAGGCGCGTGGGTATGGAACCGAAATAAAGAAACGGTGGAAACCTGCCACGCAAAAGCAGTGGTACTGGCAACCGGCGGTGCGTCGAAGGTGTATCAGTACACCACCAATCCGGATATTTCTTCTGGCGATGGCATTGCTATGGCGTGGCGCGCGGGCTGTCGGGTTGCCAATCTCGAATTTAATCAGTTCCACCCTACCGCACTGTATCACCCACAGGCACGCAATTTCCTGTTAACGGAAGCACTGCGCGGCGAAGGCGCTTATCTCAAGCGCCCGGATGGCACGCGTTTTATGCCCGATTTTGATGAGCGCGGCGAACTGGCCCCGCGCGATATTGTCGCCCGCGCCATTGACCATGAAATGAAACGCCTCGGCGCAGATTGTATGTTCCTCGACATCAGCCATAAGCCCGCCGATTTTATTCGCCAGCATTTCCCGATGATTTATGAAAAATTGCTCGGGCTGGGGATTGATCTCACACAAGAACCGGTACCGATTGTGCCTGCTGCACACTATACCTGCGGTGGTGTAATGGTTGATGATCATGGGCGTACGGACGTCGAGGGCTTGTATGCCATTGGCGAGGTGAGTTATACCGGCTTACACGGCGCTAACCGCATGGCCTCGAATTCATTGCTGGAGTGTCTGGTCTATGGCTGGTCGGCGGCAGAAGATATCACCAGACGTATGCCTTATGCCCACGGCGTCAGTACGTTACCGCCGTGGGATGAAAGCCGCGTTGAGAACCCTGACGAACGGGTAGTAATTCAGCATAACTGGCACGAGCTACGGCTGTTTATGTGGGATTACGTTGGCATTGTGCGCACAACGAAGCGCCTGGAACGCGCCCTGCGGCGGATAACCATGCTCCAACAAGAAATAGACGAATATTACGCCCATTTCCGCGTCTCAAATAATTTGCTGGAGCTGCGTAATCTGGTACAGGTTGCCGAGTTGATTGTTCGCTGCGCGATGATGCGCAAAGAAAGCCGGGGGCTGCATTTTACGCTGGATTACCCGGAACTGCTCACGCATTCCGGTCCATCGATCCTTTCCCCCGGCAATCATTACATAAACAGATAAAAAGCCTGGGTCAGCGCCGTATACGCTTCGGAATAGTTCTGGTCTGGCCCACGAATGACTAAGCGATCGCTAAAGCATTCTCCCGCCTGCGGGGAGAATGCCAGCAGCACCCGATGCGGCAGTCGCGCTTCGTTTTCCGCCACATCCGTCCGCAAACGTAAATGCCAGCCCATGCTTAATGCCAGTTCAGTAAAACCATTACCAATCTGCTCTGGCAGCACCACGCAGAAAAATCCCTCTTCGGTAATGCACTCCGCCGCACAGGTCAGCAGCGATGGGTGATCAAGCGTAGTGGTATAGCGAGCCTGTTCCCGTTGAGGTGTCGCGCACTCTACTCCCTGCTGATAGTAAGGTGGGTTACTGATGATTAAATCGAAGCGTACTGTCTGCTGTGTGATCCACTGCTGAATATCCGCCGTATGGACGTTAATCCGCTCTGCCCACGGGGACTGGTTGATATTTTCCTGCGCCTGCGCGGCAGCTTCACTTTCCAGCTCAACGGCATCAATTATCACGCTGTCACTGGTTCGCTGCGCCAGCATCAGTGCCAGCAACCCGCTACCCGCGCCGATATCAAGGCAACGTTTCACCCCAGCCACCGGTGCCCATGCGCCCAGCAAAATGCCATCCGTTCCCACTTTCATCGCACAGCGATCGTGAGCAACAAAAAACTGTTTAAAAGTAAATCCATTACGACGAAGCACGGATGTAGACTGTGACATGAAAATAAAACCTTGCAGGAAAAACGGCGATAGCACCGGGTGAGAACAATACCCGAGAAGCGATATCCATACAAACAGATGAAGATTGCAGCCGTAACGTCTATAATCAGCGCCCCACACAGAGGTAGAACATGACTGTAACGACTTTTTCCGAACTTGAACTCGACAAAAGCCTGCTGGAAGCCCTCCAGGATAAAGGTTTCACTCGCCCGACCGCCATTCAGGCTGCCGCCATTCCGCCTGCGCTCGATGGCCGTGATGTACTCGGTTCTGCGCCGACAGGCACCGGTAAAACGGCGGCGTATCTGCTGCCAGCGTTGCAGCACCTGCTCGATTTCCCACGTAAGAAATCCGGTCCGCCGCGTATTTTGATCCTCACCCCAACTCGCGAGCTGGCGATGCAGGTGGCCGATCATGCCCGCGAACTGGCGAAACATACGCATCTGGATATCGCCACCATCACCGGCGGCGTAGCCTATATGAACCACGCGGAAGTGTTCAGCGAAAATCAGGACATCGTGGTCGCCACGACCGGACGTCTGCTGCAATACATAAAAGAAGAGAACTTCGATTGCCGCGCGGTTGAAACGCTGATCCTCGACGAAGCAGACCGTATGCTGGATATGGGCTTCGCTCAGGATATCGAACATATTGCTGGCGAAACTCGCTGGCGTAAACAGACCCTGCTCTTTTCGGCAACGCTGGAAGGCGATGCGATTCAGGACTTTGCCGAGCGTCTGCTGGAAGATCCGGTGGAAGTTTCTGCCAATCCGTCCACCCGTGAGCGCAAAAAAATTCATCAGTGGTATTACCGCGCCGATGACCTGGAACATAAAACCGCATTGCTGGTGCACCTGTTAAAACAGCCTGAAGCGACTCGCTCAATCGTGTTTGTGCGTAAGCGTGAACGTGTGCATGAGCTGGCAAACTGGCTGCGCGAAGCGGGCATCAACAACTGCTATCTCGAAGGTGAGATGGTACAAGGCAAGCGTAACGAAGCAATTAAACGCCTGACCGAAGGCCGCGTAAACGTACTGGTTGCCACCGATGTTGCCGCGCGCGGTATCGACATTCCTGACGTCAGCCACGTCTTTAACTTCGATATGCCGCGCAGTGGCGATACTTATTTGCATCGTATCGGACGTACCGCGCGCGCCGGTCGTAAAGGCACCGCAATTTCGCTGGTGGAAGCCCATGACCATTTGCTGCTGGGCAAGGTTGGCCGTTACATTGAAGAGCCGATTAAAGCTCGCGTTATTGATGAGTTACGCCCGAAAACGCGTGCGCCAAGCGAGAAGCAGACCGGCAAGCCATCGAAGAAAGTACTGGCAAAACGCGCCGAGAAGAAAAAAGCTAAAGAGAAAGAGAAGCCGCGGGTGAAAAAACGCCATCGCGACACCAAAAATATTGGTAAGCGCCGTAAACCGAGCGGAACGGGCGTGCCACCGCAAACGACAGAAGAGTAATCTCAATGCCGGGTTTAAGCCCGGCATTGTTTTTTTACGCAACCACAAAACACTCTTCAACACACTGAATAAAAATGTGCATCGCCGGGCTAACCGCTTTTCCAGCATGATGTGCGCACATTGCCGTAATGGTCTGCGACTGTTCGCCAAAAGGCAATTCAATTAATTCTCCGCTCTCAAGCTCTTTTTCCACCGCAAAGTGGGGCAAGTAACTGACACCGATATTCGCCGCGACACAACGCTTGATGCTTTCGATACTTATAAGCTCAATGGTGTTTTCCACCGTGATCCGCCGCTGTCGCAGCGTGCTCTCAAATATCTGCCGGAAGACACATTGCGGTTCGTTGATAATAAAGCTACAGGCGTTATGTCTTCCCGGCTCAGTAAAATCGACATCTGCAATTTGTGGTGAAGCCACCAGCACCAGCGATTGTTCACCCAACTCTCGTCGGTTCAGGGCATCATCATTCCCTACGCGATAAAAGACGCCGACATCGGCCTCATCATTCAGTAGCGCATCACGGATCACGTAACAGTTCAGCGCCTGCAACGATAAACGCACTTTTGGTGCGCGTTGCCGAAAACGCTGCAACACCTGCGGCATTCGGTAAGAGAGCAACGTTTCGCCCGAAACAACGCGTAGTTCCCCGTCCGGATCTGACTCCTTTTTGGCAGCCTCACGAAGCGTATCCATCACTCGGGTAAGTTCATAAATGTGCGGCAGCAACTTTTTTCCTTCGCGGGTAAGGCACATCCGTCGGCCAATTTTCTCAAATAACTGGACTGAAAACTCCTGCTCAAGCTGCTGAATATGAAAAGTCACCGTCGATTGTGTACAGCACAATTTTTGCGAAGCTCGCAAAAAGGAACCCTCTTCCACCACGGTTTTAAGCGTAATAAAACGGCGCAGATCCATAACCCCAAACCTATCGAAAATATCGAATTTAGAATATAAAAACATTCATTTTTTTTAATGTTCCGTGTCGGGTACTGTCTACCAAAACAGAGGAGATAACAAGTGACACCGATCCTTTTAAGTGCTTTTTGGACTTACACCCTGATTACCGCTATGACGCCAGGACCGAACAATATTCTCGCCCTTAGCTCTGCTACGTCGCATGGATTTCGTCAAAGTACCCGCGTGCTGGCAGGGATGAGTCTGGGATTTTTGATTGTGATGTTACTGTGTGCGGGCATTTCATTTTCACTGGCAGTGATTGACCCGGCAGCGGTACACCTTTTGAGTTGGGCGGGGGCGGCATATATTGTCTGGCTGGCGTGGAAAATCGCCACCAGCCCAACAAAGGAAGACGGACTTCAGGCAAAACCAATCAGCTTTTGGGCCAGCTTTGCTTTGCAGTTTGTGAACGTCAAAATCATTTTGTACGGTGTTACGGCACTGTCGACGTTTGTTCTGCCGCAAACACAGGCGCTAAGCTGGGTAGTTGGCGTCAGCGTTTTGCTGGCGATGATTGGGACGTTTGGCAATGTGTGCTGGGCGCTGGCGGGGCATCTGTTTCAGCGATTGTTTCGCCAGTATGGTCGCCAGTTAAATATCGTGCTTGCCCTGTTGCTGGTCTATTGCGCGGTACGCATTTTCTATTAACGAAAAAAAGCGGAAGAGGTCGCCCTCTTCCGCTTAGTAACTTGCTACTTAAGCCTTACAGGCTTTCAGTAAAGGTACGAGCGATAACGTCGCGCTGCTGTTCCGGAGTCAGAGAGTTAAAGCGAACTGCATAACCGGATACACGGATGGTCAGCTGCGGATATTTTTCCGGATGCTTAACTGCATCTTCCAGAGTTTCACGACGCAGAACGTTAACGTTCAGGTGTTGACCACCTTCAACGCGAACTTCTGGTTTCACTTCTACTGGAACTTCACGGTATTCAATGTCACCCAGTTTGCTTACTGCAACCACTTCATCTTCTGCATAACCTGCTTTTGCAACGATGCAACGTGCTTCGCCTTTTTCGCTGTCCAGCAGCCAGAAAGAGTTCAGCAGATCGTCGTTAGCGGCTTTAGTAATCTGGATACCTGTAATCATGTGATGCCTCCCCGGCAAAATTATTTGATTTGTTCAGCCTGTCGCGGCCAATTGGTAAAACCATTGTTGCTTGAGTGTATATATACTCCTCAACCACCCTTGATTCTTTGATTTAAATCAACAAAAACCACACATCGATTGTGGTCGTAAATGGATTTTATTGTTTTACATCAACTTATGCGGGTGTGAAATTTTACCAATTTACATTTTTTTGCACTCGTTTAAGTCTAAAAAATGAGCATGATTTTGTTCTGTAGAAAGAAGCAGTTAAGCTAGGCGGATTGAAGATTCGCAGGAGAGCAAGATGGCTAACGAATTAACCTGGCATGACGTGCTGGCTGAAGAGAAGCAACAACCTTATTTTCTTAATACCCTTCAGACCGTCGCCAGCGAGCGGCAGTCCGGCGTCACTATCTATCCACCACAAAAAGATGTCTTTAACGCGTTCCGCTTTACCGAGTTGGGTGACGTTAAAGTGGTGATTCTCGGCCAGGATCCTTATCACGGACCGGGACAGGCGCATGGTCTGGCATTTTCCGTTCGTCCCGGCATTGCCATTCCTCCGTCATTATTGAATATGTATAAAGAGCTGGAAAATACTATTCCGGGCTTCACCCGCCCTAATCATGGCTATCTCGAAAGCTGGGCGCGTCAGGGCGTTCTGCTGCTCAATACTGTGTTGACGGTTCGCGCAGGTCAGGCGCATTCCCACGCCAGCCTCGGTTGGGAGACGTTTACTGATAAAGTCATCAGCCTGATTAACCAGCACCGCGAAGGCGTGGTGTTTTTGTTGTGGGGATCACATGCGCAAAAGAAAGGGGCGATTATAGATAAGCAACGCCATCATGTACTGAAAGCACCGCATCCGTCGCCGCTTTCGGCGCATCGTGGATTCTTTGGCTGCAACCATTTTGTGCTGGCAAATCAGTGGCTGGAACAACGTGGCGAGACGCCGATTGACTGGATGCCAGTATTACCGGCAGAGAGTGAGTAAATTTGCGGGGAAATGCCGGATGGCAGAGTTGCCACCCGGCTGATTTATCAGGCTTTATTCTGACGCCACCATTCACCAAGCAAAACGCCGGTTGCGACAGAGATATTCAGCCCGGCAACGTTGCCCGTACCGTCAATCTTCACGCGCAGATCGTTCGGATCGCGTGCGGCATCCGGTAACCCTTCATATTCCTGACCCAGCACCAGTACCATTTTCGCTGGCAGACTGGTTTTGAACAGCGGTTTACCCTGCTCGCTGGAAGTGGTCACTACGGTGTAACCTGCCTGACGGAAATCATCCAGCACGTTAACAATGTTGTCGCCAGTAATCGGCTGAACGTGCTCTGCGCCGCCTTCTGCGGTACGGATAGCCGCCCCCGACTCCAGCAGTGCCGCATCCTGCACCACGACACCTTTCACGCCAAAGTGCGCGCAGCTGCGCATCATGCCACCCAGGTTATGCGGGTTAGATTCGTTTTCCAGTGCCAGAACGCAATCCTGCGCGCCTGCCTGGATTACCCACTGCTGCACGGTTGTACCGTTACGCTTTTTGATCAGGAAGCAAACGCCGCCGTGATGTTCCGTGCCTGACGCTTTTGTCAATTCCGCTTCATCCACCACATGGTACGCTTTGCGGTTTGCTGCCATCCAGCGCAAGGCTTCTTTAAAACGCGGCGTTACACTCTGGATAAACCAGGCGCGAACAATCGCTTCCGGACGGCTCTGGAACAGTGCCTGACAGGCGTTTTCGCCGTAGACGCGGGTTTCTTCCGCACGCTGACGACGCAACACTTCCGGATCAATAAAACTTTTACCACTGATGCCACCGTGATCGGCCTTTTCCGGCGTCTCATCACCCGGCGCGCGGGAAACCGTGCGCCACGGCGAATCTTCCCACTTGCGGTCACGGGGCTGACTCTGTTTGTCATCGCGGGCGGGGCGACGGCCACCATCAGCACGAGATTTTCCTGGACGCCCGCCCCCTTTCCCGGTACGCGGGTTGTGGGTACGTTTATCAGAATCATCATCACTGCGGACATACATCACTTTGACCTTGCCGCTTTTACCTTTCATTTCATCGTTCATGCTTTTCTCCACCAGCGCTGCGCGAAGCGCGCAGATTACCCGAAGTCCGCGCGGTTCGCCATGATTTCGTACCAAAGCCTGCGACTATCATACCTATTGAATAAAACAGATTGTTGTCTGGAACAATGTCCCCGATAATATGTAACATATTAGAAACATACCGGCGTCGTTGCCGATAAGTCTCCTTACTCATCCCGAGGTTAGTTATGAATACCGTTTGTACCCATTGTCAGGCCATCAATCGCATTCCCGACGATCGGATCGAAGATGCGGCAAAATGCGGACGCTGCGGTCACGACTTGTTTGACGGAGAGGTGATTAATGCGACCGGTGAAACACTCGACAAATTGCTGAAGGATGATCTACCTGTGGTGATCGACTTCTGGGCACCGTGGTGCGGCCCCTGCCGTAATTTCGCACCAATTTTTGAAGATGTCGCGCAAGAGCGTAGCGGTAAAGTGCGCTTTGTGAAAGTGAATACCGAAGCTGAACGTGAATTGAGCAGTCGCTTTGGAATTCGTAGTATACCGACGATCATGATTTTCAAAAACGGTCAGGTTGTCGACATGCTTAATGGCGCAGTACCGAAAGCGCCGTTCGATAGCTGGCTGAACGAATCTCTTTAATCTTACCGGGGCGCATCTTGTGCCCCGTTTTCTCCTCTGCGACAATGGCGTTTTTTCGACGCTCTCTTATGACCGAAAACGCTGTTCTCCAGTTACGCGCCGAGCGTATTGCGCGCGCAACACGTCCTTTTCTTGCCCGCGGTAATCGCGTTCGTCGCTGCCAACGCTGTCTTTTGCCAGAGAAATTATGTCTCTGTTCGACAATTACCCCAGCACAAGCAAAAAGTCGCTTCTGTTTGCTGATGTTCGACACCGAGCCAATGAAGCCCAGTAATACCGGGCGTCTGATTGCTGATATTTTGCCTGATACCGTTGCGTTTCAATGGTCGCGTACCGAACCCTCGCAGGATTTGCTGGATCTGGTACAAAACCCGGATTATCAGCCAATGGTGGTCTTTCCCGCCTCGTATGCTGATGAGCAACGGGAAGTGATCTTCACACCACCTGCCGGTAAGCCACCGCTGTTTATCATGCTCGATGGTACCTGGCCGGAAGCTCGCAAGATGTTTCGTAAAAGTCCGTATCTGGATAATCTTCCCGTCATTTCCGTCGATCTTTCCCGGCTTTCTGCCTATCGCCTGCGTGAAGCCCAGGCTGCAGGCCAATATTGTACTGCCGAGGTAGCCATCGCACTGTTAGATATGGCCGGCGATACCGGGGCGGCAGCAGGGTTAGGCGAGCATTTTACCCGCTTTAAAACACGCTATCTGGCAGGAAAAACGCAACATCTGGGTAGCATCACAGCAGAACAGTTAGAAAGCGTTTAAAATCATTCGGTCACTTCTGCGGGAGACCGGTATGAGTCAGCGAGGACTGGAAGCACTACTGCGACCAAAATCGATAGCGGTAATTGGCGCGTCGATGAAACCCAATCGCGCAGGTTACCTGATGATGCGTAACCTGCTGGCGGGAGGCTTTAACGGACCGGTACTCCCGGTGACGCCAGCCTGGAAAGCGGTGTTGGGTGTGTTGGCCTGGCCGGATATTGCCAGCTTGCCCTTTACACCCGACCTTGCGGTTTTATGTACCAATGCCAGCCGTAATCTTGCTCTTCTGGAAGAGCTCGGCGAGAAAGGCTGTAAAACCTGCATTATTCTTTCCGCCCCGGCATCGCAACACGAAGATCTCCGCGCCTGCGCCCTGCGCCATAACATGCGCCTGCTTGGACCAAACAGTCTGGGTTTACTGGCTCCCTGGCAAGGTCTGAATGCCAGCTTTTCGCCTGTGCCGATTAAACGCGGCAAGCTGGCGTTTATTTCGCAATCGGCTGCCGTCTCCAACACCATCCTCGACTGGGCGCAACAGCGTGAGATGGGCTTTTCCTACTTTATTGCGCTCGGCGACAGCCTGGATATCGACGTTGATGAATTGCTCGACTATCTGGCGCGCGACAGTAAAACCAGCGCCATCCTGCTCTATCTCGAACAGTTAAGCGACGCGCGACGCTTTGTTTCGGCGGCCCGTAGTGCCTCGCGTAATAAACCGATTCTGGTGATTAAAAGCGGACGTAGCCCGGCGGCACAGCGACTGCTCAACACCACGGCAGGAATGGACCCGGCATGGGATGCGGCTATTCAGCGTGCCGGTTTGTTGCGGGTACAGGATACCCACGAACTGTTTTCGGCGGTGGAAACCCTTAGCCATATGCGCCCGCTGCGTGGCGACCGGTTGATGATTATCAGCAACGGTGCTGCGCCTGCCGCGCTGGCGCTGGATGCCTTATGGTCACGCAATGGCAAGCTGGCAACGCTAAGCGAAGAAACCTGCCAGAAATTGCACGATGCATTGCCAGAACATGTGGCAGTCTCTAACCCGCTCGATCTGCGCGATGACGCCAGCAGCGAGCATTATGTCAAAACGCTGGACATTCTGCTCCACAGCCAGGATTTTGATGCGCTGATGGTTATTCATTCGCCCAGCGCCGCTGCTCCCGCAACAGAAAGCGCGCAAGTATTAATTGAAGCGGTAAAGCATCATCCCCGCAGCAAATATGTCTCTTTGCTGACGAACTGGTGCGGCGAGCACTCCTCGCAAGAGGCACGACGTTTATTCAGCGAAGCCGGGCTGCCGACCTACCGTACCCCGGAAGGAACCATCACTGCTTTTATGCATATGGTGGAGTACCGGCGTAATCAGAAGCAACTACGCGAAACGCCGGCGTTGCCCAGCAATCTGACTTCCAATACCGCAGAAGCGCATCTTCTGTTGCAACAGGCGATTGCCGAAGGGGCTACGTCGCTCGATACCCATGAAGTTCAGCCCATCCTGCAAGCGTATGGCATGAACACGCTCCCAACCTGGATTGCCAGCGATAGCACCGAAGCGGTGCATATTGCCGAACAGATTGGTTATCCGGTGGCGCTGAAATTGCGTTCGCCGGATATTCCACATAAATCGGAAGTTCAGGGCGTCATGCTTTACCTGCGTACAGCCAATGAAGTCCAGCAAGCGGCGAACGCTATTTTCGATCGCGTAAAAATGGCCTGGCCACAGGCGCGGGTCCACGGCCTGTTGGTGCAAAGTATGGCTAACCGTGCTGGCGCTCAGGAGTTGCGGGTTGTGGTTGAGCACGATCCGGTTTTCGGGCCGTTGATCATGCTGGGTGAAGGCGGTGTGGAGTGGCGTCCTGAAGATCAAGCCGTCGTCGCACTGCCGCCGCTGAACATGAACCTGGCCCGCTATCTGGTTATTCAGGGGATCAAAAGTAAAAAGATTCGTGCGCGCAGTGCGCTACGCCCATTGGATGTTGCAGGCTTGAGCCAGCTTCTGGTGCAGGTTTCCAACTTGATTGTCGATTGCCCGGAAATTCAGCGTCTGGATATTCATCCTTTGCTGGCTTCTGGCAGTGAATTTACCGCGCTGGATGTCACGCTGGATATCTCGCCGTTTGAAGGCGATAACGAGAGTCGGCTGGCAGTGCGCCCTTATCCGCATCAGCTGGAAGAATGGGTAGAATTGAAAAACGGTGAACGCTGCTTGTTCCGCCCGATTTTGCCAGAAGATGAGCCACAACTTCAGCAATTCATTTCGCGAGTCACCAAAGAAGATCTTTATTACCGCTACTTTAGCGAGATCAACGAATTTACCCATGAAGATTTAGCCAACATGACACAGATCGACTACGATCGGGAAATGGCGTTTGTAGCGGTACGACGTATTGATCAAACGGAAGAGATCCTCGGCGTCACGCGTGCGATTTCCGATCCTGATAACATCGATGCCGAATTTGCTGTACTGGTTCGCTCGGATCTCAAAGGGTTAGGCTTAGGTCGACGCTTAATGGAAAAGTTGATTACCTATACGCGAAATCACGGACTACAACGTCTGAATGGTATTACGATGCCAAACAATCGTGGCATGGTGGCGCTAGCCCGCAAGCTCGGGTTTAACGTTGATATCCAGCTCGAAGAGGGGATCGTTGGGCTTACGCTAAATCTTGCCCGGCGCGAGGAATCATGAGTAAGGTACTGGAAATGTTGACCACTTAATCGGGACTGGTGTTATTATTGCCCGCTTATGTCGTCTGCATTGCACAGAGGACCCTTCAATGAACAGAGAAGAAATGCACTGTGATGTTGTCAAAATTTAAGCGTAATAAACATCAACAACACCTTGCCCAACTACCCAAGATTTCTCAATCAGTTGATGATGTCGATTTCTTTTACGCTCCCGCCGACTTCCGGGAGACGCTGCTGGAAAAAATAGCCAGCGCGAAGCAGCGCATTTGCATTGTCGCCCTGTATCTCGAACAGGATGACGGTGGCAAAGGCATTCTGAACGCGTTGTATGAGGCTAAAAGGCAGCGTCCGGAACTGGATGTGCGGGTGCTGGTCGACTGGCATCGTGCACAACGTGGACGCATTGGCGCTGCGGCATCTAACACTAACGCTGACTGGTACTGCCGCATGGCGCAGGAAAATCCGGGCGTAGATGTTCCGGTTTATGGCGTTCCAATCAATACCCGTGAAGCTCTTGGTGTTCTGCACTTTAAAGGCTTTATCATCGACGATAGCGTACTTTATAGCGGTGCCAGCCTGAACGATGTTTACCTGCATCAACACGATAAATATCGCTACGACCGTTATCATCTGATCCGTAACCGTAAGATGTCAGACATTATGTTTGAATGGGTTACACAGAATATTATGAATGGCCGCGGCGTTAATCGTCTGGATGATGTTAATCGGCCAAAAAGCCCGGAAATCAAGAACGATATTCGTCTGTTCCGCCAGGAGCTGCGTGATGCCGCTTATCATTTCCAGGGCGATGCCGACAACGATCAGCTTTCCGTAACGCCGCTAGTGGGGCTGGGGAAATCGAGTCTGTTGAACAAGACCATTTTCCATCTTATGCCTTGTGCCGAGCAGAAACTAACCATCTGTACGCCATACTTCAACCTGCCAGCAATCCTTGTGCGCAATATTATCCAGTTGCTGCGCGAAGGGAAAAAGGTCGAAATTATTGTTGGTGATAAAACCGCGAACGACTTCTACATTCCGGAAGATGAACCTTTCAAGATAATTGGCGCATTGCCTTATCTCTATGAGATCAATCTGCGTCGTTTCCTGAGCCGTTTGCAGTATTACGTCAATACTGACCAGCTAGTGGTTCGGTTATGGAAAGATGACGACAACACCTATCACCTGAAAGGGATGTGGGTTGATGATAAGTGGATGTTGATCACCGGTAATAACCTGAACCCGCGCGCCTGGCGTCTGGATCTGGAAAACGCCATTTTGATCCACGATCCACAACTGGAGCTTGCGCCGCAGCGAGAGAAAGAACTGGAGCTGATCCGCGAGCGTACCACCATCGTTAAGCACTATCGCGATCTGCAAAGTATTGCCGATTATCCGGTGAAGGTTCGTAAACTCATCCGCCGTTTGCGCCGTATCCGCATCGACCGATTAATTAGCCGCATCCTGTAATCACAACCCCGTCCTGTACGGGGTTTGTTTTTTGGAGGCCACGTTTTGCGTATTCTTTTTGTCTGTTCGCTATTGTTACTTTCTGGATGCAGCCATATGGCTAACGATAGCTGGAGCGGGCAGGATAAAGCTCAACACTTTATCGCCTCGGCGATACTTTCCGCCGCCGGAAATGAATATTCACAGCATCAGGGGATGAGCCGGGATCGCAGTGCCATGTTTGGATTGATGTTCTCTGTCAGTTTGGGGGCGTCAAAAGAGCTTTGGGATAGCCGCCCCGAAGGGAGCGGCTGGAGCTGGAAGGATTTGGCCTGGGATGTCGCCGGTGCAAGCACCGGCTATACCGTCTGGCAACTGACCCGTCACTAAAGACGCATCCCCTTCCCTTTGCGATGTAGCATCAAAGAAACCAGAAACGCCACCACGGCCATCAAGGTCACATACCAGAAGAAGGCTGTTTCCATTCCTATTGATTTCAGCGACAACGCTACGTACTCCGCCGAACCACCAAATATAGCATTAGCGACCGCATATGACAGACCAACGCCTAATGCGCGAACCTGTGCCGGGAACATCTCAGCCTTCAGTATTCCACTGATTGATGTATAAAAACTCACTATCAGCAGGGCACACATCACCAGACCAAAAGCGGCATAAGGCGAGGAAACGTTTTGCAATGCTGAGAGAATAGGAACGGTAAAAATGGCTGCCAGCGAACCGAAACATAACATTGAGGTACGGCGACCAATCTTATCCGACAGCGCGCCAATGAGTGGTTGAATAAGCATGAATACAAACAATGCGGCAGTCATAATGCCACTCGCCACGTTGGCATGCATTCCCGCAGTATTTACCAGATACTTCTGCATATAAGTGGTGAAGGTATAGAAACAAAGGGAGCCCGCAGCGGTAAAACCGAGAACCATGATGAATGCACGGCGATTGCGCCATAATCCTTTCAGAGATCCAGCTTCTTTTAAAGCGCGCGTTTCTTGTTGCGAAGTTTCATCTAATTGACGACGTAACCACAACGCCACAACAGCTAACACAGCTCCTAACGCGAAAGGAATACGCCATCCCCACTCTCTGAGTGCAGCGTCTTCCATGGTGTGTTGTAAAACCACGACAACCAGTAGGGCTAGCAGTTGTCCGCCGATCAACGTCACATACTGAAATGATGCGTAAAAACCTTTGCGCCCTTCAACGGCAACTTCACTCATATAGGTGGCGCTGGTGCCATATTCTCCGCCAACGGATAATCCCTGAAATAAACGAGCGAGAAGCAATAATGCCGGAGCCCACGTACCTATAGTTTCATAACCTGGGAGGCAGGCGATAACCAGCGATCCGAAACACATCATACACACCGATAACAGCATCGATTTTTTGCGACCATGTTTATCGGCTATGCGGCCAAATAGCCAACCGCCTATTGGGCGCATCAGGAATCCCGCAGCAAAAACACCTGCTGTTTGTAGTAGTTGAGTCGTCGTGTTCCCGGAAGGGAAGAAAATGTGGGCGAAGTAGAGTGAACAGAACGAGTAGACATAGAAATCGAACCACTCGACCAGATTACCTGAAGAGGCCCCCACAATCGCCCAAATGCGGCGACGAGTATCACTACTTGTCAGTTTGCTGTCTGCCGTTACAGTACTTTCAGCCATGCCATTATGTCTCCTGCCGTAATCCGATGCTTTTGTTGGTCGCTTTTGTTTATTTCTTTCGGTAAATAAAATG
This sequence comes from Shigella sp. SIG3, assembly GCF_053555855.1. Classification (NCBI taxonomy): domain Bacteria; kingdom Pseudomonadati; phylum Pseudomonadota; class Gammaproteobacteria; order Enterobacterales; family Enterobacteriaceae; genus Shigella; species Shigella sp. SIG3. The sequence continues at coordinate 254 of NZ_JBQZXE010000042.1, read as the reverse complement.
TTATACATTTGTTGCGTATCATTATGCAACCTAAACCATGAATTTAGTTAGCAGGAAAATGGTTATTGAGGAGCTTAAGGATAAATTTCTGGTAAGGAGGACACGTATGGAAGTAGGCAAGTTGGGGAAACCGCATCCGTTGCTGAATCTGTCATATGTGGGAGTATAAGACGCGCAGCGTCGCATCAGGCATTTTTTTCTGCGCCAATGCAAAAAGGCCATCCTGACGGATGGCCTTTCGCTTAGTTTGATGC
>NZ_JBQZXE010000041.1:0-27730 GCF_053555855.1 Shigella sp. SIG3 | reverse complement strand
ATGCGCCGATACATTCACAAATCATGCCAGTTTTTAATTTGCTGTTATTTAAGGAAATTAATTTCTGTAATGCAGGAAAAAAGATGTCATCGACACTAGTGACGATGACATGTGATGACAATGTTTATCGCGAAAGGGCAATGAGTGAGTCGCGGCGGATCAGTTTTCCGCTAAAGGTTTTAGGCGGTGAGAAATCCCCGCCATCGAGCATAAAAATCAGCCGTCCAATAATTTCCTGAATCATCTCAGTCACCGGAATTTTTACGCTGGAGAGCGCCGGAACGATATAGGGGGCAATTGCGATATCATCGAATCCGATAACTGACACCTGCTCTGGCACCGCTACGCCGCGCTCGTGCAACGCTTTGATCGCACCTATCGCCATATCGTCGTTACTGGCAACTAACGCGCTAAATTTAGCCCCACGTTCGAGCAACGTTTCTACCCCTTCGGCCCCGCTGGCGGGCGTCCATTTACCGTTAGCGATAAGTTTTTCATTGAGCGCAATACCATGCTGCGACAGCGCGTCTTTATACCCGGCAAGACGTTCAATGCTGGTGGGGGAATCCATCGAGCCGGTAAGGAAAGCAATCTCCTGATGCCCGGCGTTTATCAACTCTGCCACGGCGTTAAAGCTGGTCTGTTTATGATCGCACCAGACGCTATGGCTGCTATTATTGCGCAGGCGGCGATTAAGCACCATTATCGGCTGACTGTGCGCGTCAATGATGTCATCAATCTCATCCACGCTTAAAAAACGCGGGTAAATCATAATGGCGTCGCAGCGCAAATCCAGCAGATACTGAATCGCCTGGCGCTCTTCTTCGGCGCTGTGTTTACCATCTGCCAATAGCAACTGTCGCCCTTTCTCTTCCGCCATTCGCGCGGCATGAAACAGTAATTCACTAAAATAAATGCCGTGATAAAGCGTGTTGGTCACTACCAGCCCCAGCGTCTGAGTACTCTTCGCCGACAGATTGCGGGCCAGCAAATTTGGGCGGTAACTGCTCTCTTCTACCGCCTGAAACACGCGATCTTTAGTCTCCTGGCTGACGTAGCCATTACCTGAAAGCACGCGGGAAACGGTCGCTTTTGAAACCCCGGCGCGCTTCGCCACTTCCAGCATCGTCGTCATCATTTTCATCCCTTTACACGCAATCAACGCAGTGTACTGCACCGTTTGCCGATTGTCCTTGCGCAATCGGCGGGAAAAATATTCAGGTGACCGGTTTCACAAATATAAAAAATGAACAATTAACTCTCTTGCTTATTTAGTGACAACTATTCATGATTTTGTGAAACCGGTTTCTTAATTCCGTTTCAGCATCGGTATTTTTCCGTCACGTCGACTGATAACAACTACATCTACCCTACTGATAACAGGATAAAATCCGATGGCCAAAAATTATGCGGCGCTGGCACGCTCGGTGATAGCGGCACTGGGCGGCGTTGATAACATCTCGGCAGTCACGCACTGTATGACGCGTTTGCGCTTTGTTATCAAAGATGACCAGCTTATCGACAGCCCGACGTTAAAAACCATCCCCGGCGTGCTCGGCGTGGTACGTAGTGACAACCAGTGTCAGGTAATTATCGGCAATACGGTTTCGCAGGCCTTTCAGGAAGTCGTCAGCCTGCTGCCGGGAGATATGCAGCCCGCACAGCCCGTGGGTAAACCCAAACTCACGCTGCGTCGCATTGGTGCGGGGATCCTCGATGCGCTGATCGGCACCATGTCACCGCTGATCCCGGCGATTATCGGCGGATCGATGGTCAAACTGCTGGCGATGATCCTCGAGATGAGCGGCGTGCTGACAAAAGGATCGCCGACCTTAACCATTCTGAATGTGATTGGTGACGGTGCTTTCTTCTTCCTGCCGCTAATGGTCGCGGCATCTGCCGCCATCAAATTTAAAACCAATATGTCGCTGGCGATTGCCATCGCGGGTGTGCTGGTACATCCGAGTTTTATTGAATTAATGGCGAAAGCGGCCCAGGGTGAACATGTCGAATTTGCCCTGATCCCGGTCACCGCGGTGAAATACACCTACACGGTGATCCCGGCGCTGGTGATGACCTGGTGCCTGTCATATATCGAACGCTGGGTGGATCGCATTACACCGGCGGTGACCAAAAACTTCCTCAAGCCAATGCTGATTGTGTTGATTGCCGCACCGCTGGCAATCCTGCTGATTGGCCCGATTGGTATCTGGATCGGTAGCGCCATTTCGGCGCTGGTTTACACCATTCATGGTTATCTGGGCTGGCTTTCAGTCGCCATTATGGGCGCGCTGTGGCCTCTGCTGGTAATGACCGGGATGCACCGCGTCTTTACGCCAACCATCATTCAGACCATTGCCGAAACCGGCAAAGAAGGAATGGTCATGCCATCAGAGATCGGCGCTAACCTGTCGCTGGGCGGTTCATCACTGGCGGTGCCGTGGAAAACGAAAAACCCGGAACTGCGCCAGACGGCGCTGGCTGCGGCGGCATCAGCCATTATGGCGGGGATTTCCGAACCGGCGTTATACGGCGTGGCGATCCGCCTGAAACGTCCGCTTATCGCCAGTCTTATCAGCGGTTTTATTTGCGGCGCGGTTGCCGGTATGGCGGGGCTTGCCAGCCACTCAATGGCAGCGCCGGGGCTATTTACCAGCGTGCAATTCTTCGATCCGGCGAATCCAATGAGCATCGTCTGGGTGTTCGCGGTCATGGCGCTGGCGGTGGTGCTGTCGTTTATCCTCACACTGTTGCTCGGCTTTGAGGATATTCCTGTTGAGGAAGCGGCTGCCCAGGCGCGAAAGCATCAACCGACCGTCGCCAAAGAAGTAAGTCTTAATTGAGGATGAAAATGTCAGTATTTCCAGAAGGTTTTTTATGGGGCGGCGCGCTTGCCGCCAACCAGTCTGAAGGTGCGTTCCGTGAAGGCGGAAAAGGGCTGACCACCGTCGATATGATCCCACACGGCGAGCATCGAATGGCGGTGAAACTGGGGCTGGAAAAACGTTTTCAGTTGCGCGATGACGAGTTTTATCCCAGCCATGAGGCGACGGATTTTTATCATCGTTATAAAGAAGATATCGCCCTGATGGCAGAGATGGGATTCAAGGTTTTCCGTACCTCAATTGCCTGGAGCCGTCTCTTTCCGCAGGACGATGAAATCACGCCCAATCAGCAGGGCATTGCTTTTTATCGTCCTGTCTTTGAAGAGTGTAAAAAGTACGGTATCGAACCGCTGGTCACGTTGTGCCACTTCGATGTGCCGATGCATCTGGTCACCGAATATGGCTCCTGGCGTAACCGCAAGCTGGTGGAGTTTTTCAGCCGCTACGCCAGAACCTGCTTTGAAGCATTTGATGGTCTGGTGAAATACTGGCTAACCTTCAATGAAATCAACATTATGTTGCATAGCCCGTTCTCCGGCGCGGGTCTGGTGTTTGAAGAAGGTGAAAATCAGGATCAGGTGAAATATCAGGCCGCGCATCACCAGCTGGTTGCCAGTGCGCTAGCCACCAAAATCGCCCATGAGGTTAACCCGCAAAATCAGGTGGGCTGTATGCTGGCGGGCGGTAACTTCTACCCTTACAGCTGCAAACCGGAAGATGTCTGGGCGGCGCTGGAGAAAGATCGGGAAAACCTGTTTTTTATCGATGTGCAGGCGCGCGGCGCGTATCCGGCTTACTCTGCCCGCGTATTTCGCGAAAAAGGGGTAACCATAGATAAAGCGCTGGGCGATGATGAGATCCTGAAAAACACCGTCGATTTTGTCTCTTTCAGCTATTACGCCTCGCGCTGCGCCTCGGCGGAGATGAACGCCAACAACAGCAGTGCGGCGAACGTGGTGAAATCGCTGCGTAACCCGTATCTGCAAGTGAGCGACTGGGGCTGGGGAATTGATCCACTCGGTCTGCGTATCACCATGAATATGATGTACGATCGTTATCAGAAGCCGCTGTTTCTGGTGGAAAACGGCCTCGGCGCAAAAGATGAACTTGCTGCCAATGGCGAGATTAACGATGACTATCGCATCAGCTATTTACGCGAACATATCCGCGCAATAGGCGAAGCGATTGCAGATGGCATTCCGCTGATGGGCTACACCACATGGGGCTGTATTGATTTAGTTTCCGCCTCTACGGGTGAAATGAGCAAACGCTACGGTTTTGTCTACGTAGACCGTGACGACGCAGGCAACGGCACGCTGACGCGCACACGTAAGAAATCGTTCTGGTGGTATAAAAAAGTGATTGCCAGTAATGGGGAAGATTTAGAGTAAGTAACAGTGCCGGATGCGGCGTGAACGCCTTATCCGGCCTACATAGTTCGTGCGACATGTAGGCCCGATAAGCGCAGCGCATCGGGCAATTTAGCATTTGGCATTAGTCAAAAATCAAAGAAACCATTCCGGCTTAACGCCAAATCGGGCTGAAAGTGCCTTAATGTGGGATATCGTCAGGGATCGTTGTCCAGACAAAATCTGACTGACCAGGGATTTAGAGCCGATTTCGTTCTTCAAATCCGCATAGGTCAGATTATGTTGATCAATCAGCGTGCGAAGTAACGCCACGCCAACAGGCATTGCCGCAACGGCTTTGTCGAACTCTGCAAACTCTTGGTTGTTGTTTTCATATTCTGCAATGCGGCTCGCCAGAAAGTCGATAAGTGGATTGGTGTCATCTTCTTCAATCAAATATTCGACCAGTTCCAGTGCTTCACGATAATCATCTTCTGAGTCACTACCTCCCAGAAAGGGGACTGCATTGACCAGTTCTCTTGTTGCTTTAACAGCGTGTGCAGCATTAGCAGTCATTCTTTGTTCTCTCTGTAGTAACGTGTCAGTTTGTCATACTCGGCGTGATTAGTTATGTGCTTCACAAAGAACCGCTTATTAACAAAGTTTATGTAGGCAATCACCCCTAGGTTGTTCCCACCTACATCCAGAACGTACCATTTGTTGCGATATTTAAAATTGTCGAGGTTGGGAAACGCCGTTCGCATCTCTTCTGGCGTAGAAAAATCCGTTTCCTTAATAACCCGATACAATGCCTGAAGAGCCAGAGCGTCGTTAGGATATTTACGCGCAGACTCTTCAAATGGCGCTTTAGAAATGATGTGCATTTTTAAGTTTTAACTTCCTTATAGTAAGTAAACAGCCACATCTGCGAGTTCTATCCTTATGTGTTCGGAAACTATAGCTCATCAAATCCAAGTTCACAATATGTAAACACTTGTGCGCGATATAATTACCCCCAAAATCCTCATAGCCACTCTGCAAAAAGTCAGTTCTGGTTCCCCCCTCAAGCACATCCCCCTTTATCAAGCAACGCTGCGTCTGCGCCAGATCTTCCGTTTGCGGGTCGCGCCCGGCGATGGGTTTGAGGACGAGTTTACGGTTGGGGGTATAAGTAAAACGCGTGAGCGCGGGATAGCTTAACTTGTCAAACCAGCCGTGAACACGCTGCCATTTGGCGTCTTTTACCTGATACAGACTGGTTATCCAGTAACCAGAATTAAACTGCATATCCAGCAATTGCGTGTGACCATTGCCTTGCAAATCCAGCAAATCATCTACGCCAGTTTTGCTTGCGGTGTAGAATCCCCTGGGTTCAAAGACACAGGGACGGCCTTCGCGCGTGAACGTCATAAGAATTAAATGTGCATAAGGAGCCAGACCATTACCGGTACTTGGTAACCAGATAACCAGATCCTGAATGCCGTTACGATCAAGATCGGCGCGATAGAGTTGCCCTTTGCCCGCTATGTTTGCCAGCATACCCACAGGCACAGTCCAGGATTTACCGGCGCGGTCTTTAGCGGTTAATTGCCAGTAATCTTCTTCATTTGGCATCTTCTCAAGCGTCACGCCAGCAACGCCCACTTTCCTAAAATGCCAGGTTTGCTCGGCATCATAAGGCATGGTCAGGAGAGGTTTCAGCGCCCGCTTTTGCGCGTATTCGCTGTCACTCATTGGCAGATATTCGGTAAAGCTGGTGGCCTGTGCAGGCAGCACTAAGCTCAATAAAAAAGCGCACATCCCTGTTCTGATGTTCAATTCCCTGAATTCCCTGAATTCCCTGAATTCCCTGAATTCCCTGAATTCCCTGAATTCCCTGATGGAGAATTATTCTTCTTCCACCGCTAACTGCGCAAATCCACCATTTCCTTCCCAGCCTTCCAGTCGTTGATAAACGGTTTCTACCGCATCTTTAATCGGCTGGGTCATCGGGTAGTAAAAGCCGACGATATCCGGCTGAATGCCGAGGAAAATCACTTCACCAATGTCTTCTTTTAACTGGTCGATAAGGTAATTCAACGGCATGTTATGGGTAGTCATCATAAACATCTCGGCGATATCATCCGGGTCGATGATGCGGATTTCGCCGGGGTTTAGCCCCATATCCGTGGCGTCGACAATCAGCAGTCGTGTCGGGCGCAGTTCACGGATGGCGACGATGTCGTTTTCCGGTGCACTACCGCCGTCAATCACCACCCAGTTACCTTTCGGCGCGGCGGCGCACTTTTCCGCCAGCAGCGGGCCAGCGCCATCATCGCCCATCATGCTATTGCCAACACAGAGTAAAACGTCAGTCACGCAGTCTCCTCACCATCAAATAGATGGCGTTTTCCTGATGAATATCATGCAGCATACTTAACAGCATTGTACTCCATTCCTGCTGCTGCGAAGTTTGCGCTGCCCGGGCTTTATCGAATGCGTTGGCCAGCATCGGCACATGGTTAATGTCGATGACGATCTCGCCATATTTCGGTACGCCTTCCATTTTGTGGCGGGCTTCGCTGCCCGCCTCCAGAGTGGCAATCCATGCCAGATATTCATCCCATGGGCAGGTGAGCGCCGCTTCCAGGCAATCGATAACCCCAAGGTGGTGACCAATCGCCAGGCTGTAATAGACCACCTGCTGCGCCTCGGCGGGCGTGGCATCGTTCTCATCAATAAATTTACGGCTCAGTTGACTGAACACCACCTTTTCACTCATCGGATACGCGCCTCTTCAACAACATGATTCAGATGGCTGACAATCTCGTTCAGACGCGGATCGTTTTCCGCTTCCAGCCAGCGTGCAACCTGTTCTTCGCCCTGCCCTAACTGTGTAAGGTAATCATCGGCAATCTGACGACCGTAACGATAACCCGCCAGGCGACGTGCTTCGCGATCCACTTTCACGCGCAGCGGCTGCACCATATCGCCATGCAGGATCTCCGCCGGTTGTTCATCCAGTTCACCCGGCCCACGGGCGTGAATTTTCTGCTCCAGCAGGCCGAGCGCCATTGCAAAGCCGTACAGCGTGGCGGCAGGCGTTGGCGGGCAGCCAGGGATATAAACATCCACAGGGACAATTTTATCCGTACCGCCCCACACGCAGTAGAGATCGTGTAAGATCCCGCCGCTGTTACCGCAGGCACCGTATGAGATACAGATTTTCGGGTCCGGCGCGGACTGCCACGCACGCAGCGCAGGGGATCGCATTGCACGGGTGACCGCGCCGGTAAACAGTAAAATATCCGCATGACGCGGTGAAGGAACGACTTTAATGCCGAAGCGTTCTGCATCGAACAGCGGAGAAAGCGTGGCGAAAATTTCGATTTCGCAGCCGTTGCAGCCGCCGCAGTCCACGCGGTAAACATAGGCAGAACGTTTGATTTTTTTCAGTAACGACGCCTTCATGCTGGCGATGGATTCATCCACCGTCATCGGGACCGGAATGCCGTTGGCGTCACGGGGGCCTAATAAATTGCTCATCAGATGGCCTCTTTCATATGGCGAGTCAGTTCAATACGGTCGGACGGCACCAGGCATTTCTGGCGCTTACATTCCGGGCAAGTCTCAAAGCTTTCGCGGTGGTTTTCCGCGCGGCTGTCACCATTGTGCTTAAGCAGCGCAATGGCGTAGTCGATCTCTTTCTGTACGGCGAAAGGACGATTGCAGACGCGGCAGTTGCACAGCGCGAAGCGGGACTGTTGCAGGAAGTTTTCTTTCTTCCACACCGCCAGTTCGTACTCTTGCGACAGTTTGATCGCCGCCGTCGGGCAAACTTCTTCGCAGCGTCCACAGAAGATGCAGCGCCCGAGATTAAACTCCCACGCCAGCTCTCCTGTGGCGAGGTCAGTTTCAACCGTTAAGGCGTTTGACGGGCAGGCATTGACGCAAGCCGCGCAGCCGATGCACTGCTGCGGGTTCTGCTCTGGCTTACCACGGAAGTTTTTATCAACCGCAATCGGCTCCAGCGGATAAGACGAGGTCGCCGTGCCGGTTTTGATGACTTTTTTGATAAAGGTAAACATGGCGATTCCTTATTTCAGCGGCGAGTTTTTACGCTCAATGCTGTAACGCTCGAGTTCTTTGTACGGCACCACTTTGCTCTTCTTCTTACGCACATCGACTACGGTCATGCGGTCGGTACAGGAGTAGCAAGGGTCCAGGCTACCGATAATCAGCGGCGCATCGGAAACGGTATTGCCACGCAGCATGTAGCGCAGGGTCGGCCAGTTCGCGTAGGTCGCGGCACGGCAGCGCCAGCGGTACAGCTTCTGGTTGTCGCCGGTCATGCTCCAGTGGATATCGTCGCCGCGCGGCGCTTCGGCAAAGCCCAGCGCGAAACGGTGCGGAATGTAGGTAAAGCCTTCCACCATCAGCGGACCGCCCGGCAGGTTATCCAGACCGTAGTCGATCATATTCAGCGCGGTATAGACCTCGTTGATTCGCACTTTCAGACGGGAAATAACGTCGCAGCCCTGCTCGCTGTGGACTTCCATTGGCAGCAGGCCATAACCGACAAACGGGTGATCGGCGCGAGTATCGCGGGCGAGACCGCTGGCGCGAACCATCGGGCCAACGTTACTGAAATCGCGGGCGATTTCCGGGTCCAGACGACCAATGCCGACGGTGCGTTGTTCCATGTTCGGCGTACTCAGCAGCACATCCACCAGCTCCTGCACTTCACGACGCATTTGTTGCGCCAGCTGGCGGGTCTGGATCATGTCATCTTTCAGCAGATCGTGACGAATCCCGCCGATCAGGTTCAGGCCGTAGGTTTTACGCGCACCGGTAAGGATCTCTGCCATTTTCATGGAGGTTTCACGCACGCGGAAGAACTGCATAAAGCCGGAGTCGAAGGCGGTAAAGTGACAGGCGAGGCCGAGGTTGAGCAGATGCGAGTGCAGGCGTTCCACCTCCAGCAGAATGGCGCGGATCATCTGCGCGCGTTCTGGCACCTGAATACCCATCGCGTTTTCCACCGACGTGGTGTAGGCGGTGCTGTGGGCAAAGCCGCAGATCCCGCACACACGGTCAGAGAGGAAGGTCACTTCGTTATAACCCATGCGGGTTTCCGCCAGTTTTTCCATACCGCGATGGACGTAGAACAGACGGTAGTCGGCGTCGATAATGTTTTCGCCATCGACGAACAGACGGAAGTGACCCGGTTCGTCAGAAGTGACGTGCAGCGGACCAATCGGCACGACGTTGTTTTTCTTGTCGCCCAGTTCGTTGATGAACTCGTAGGTTTCAGCATCGGTAGTCGGTGCCGGACGCTGACGATAATCCATGCTGTCTTTACGCAGCGGATAAAGTTCATCCGGCCAGTCATCCGGCAGACCAACCGGAATCAAACCGTACATATCGCGCACTTCGCGCTCGCCCCACACCGCCGCCGGAACGCGCGGCGTCACGGACGGATACTCCGGTTTGTTGGCGTCAACTTCGACGCGAACCGTTACCCAACACTTGGTGCCCTTCTCCATCGACAGCACGTAATAAACGGCGTAATGACCATTCAGTTTGCGTTCGTCGTTACCAAACAGCACCGACAGCCAGCCACCCTGCTTGTAGTAGAGAAACTCCACCACTTCCGGCAGATAGTTCACCTTTACGGTGACAGTCAGCTGATCTTTGGTCTGCCAGGCGTGGTCCAGCACGACGCCTGGAAATGCCTCATTCAGCGCGGCGAGATAATGTTGACCTAATTTTTCTTCAGACATGCTCAAACTCTCTTTAATCACGCCGCCAGCAAGGAGACGAACGCTAAAAATGCAAAGCCAAACCCAGCCCAGGTAATGCGCGGAGTAATATCAAGACGCAGACGGGCCATACTGTTTTCGAACAGCGCGATAACCAGGACGCCGACCACCAGTTTGACGATGGCAATCACCAGCGCCAGCAGCAGTCCACCGACGGTGAAGGTTTCCATTTGTCCCCACGGAATAAACACCCCGACGAACATCTGCAACACCACCAGCTGTTTCAGGCTGATACCCCATTTCATGACGCCAAAGCCGCTACCGCTGTATTCGGAGAGCGGACCTTCCTGCAACTCCTGCTCGGCTTCCGCCAGGTCGAACGGCAGTTTGCCCATTTCGATAAAAGTGGCGAACGCACAGGCGCAGAGCGCCAGCACCAGCGGGATGCTTTGGCTCAGCGGCCAGTGATAAACGGTGTCGGTAATGTTGCTGATGTTGGTGGAACCGGCAACCTGTGCGGCAACCCACAGACCAAGCAGCAACATCGGTTCGACCAGCACGCCAAGCATCGCTTCACGGCTCGCACCGATAGCGGTAAACGGGCTACCGGTATCCAGACCGGAAATGGCAAAGAAGAAACGCGCGATGGCGAAGAGATACAGTAAGGTGATCAAATCGCCCAGTTGCGGCAGCGGAGAACCGATAGTCAGCATGACGCCCACCATCACATACGGCGTCAGGCGGAACATCCAGCCAGAGGCATCCGGGCCAACGCTCTGGCGGCCCAGCAGTTTGATAATGTCGCGATACTCCTGCAACACGCCCGGCCCGCGACGGTTATGCAGACGGGCGCGCGCCACGCGGGTAATACCGGAGAGCAGCGGCGCAACGGCAAATAACACCAGCGCCTGAATTAACGGATATAAAACACTCATTCTCAGGCTCCTCGTGAAACAATAATCACCACCAGTACCGCCAGTTCAACCAGCGCCATCCGGCGGAACAGCAACGCACTACCTTCGCACTGCCAGCCCGGCACCAGCGACACCGGATTCAGCCATTTGCGCAGTTTCAGCACTGGCGCAAACGCCTGTTTAACCGGCATGGCAAAACCGTGAGCGGTAATCACCATTGATTTTTCATGGTCGTAGCCGCACACCCAGGCCGCACCGCGGGAACGTGACGGCAGGCGGTCGCCTTTGCAAATCGCCATAATGATGAATGGCAGCAGCGGGCAGGCAATCAGCAGCAATGTGATCATTGGTTGAGAAACGGTGGTGTTAGCAGGCTCCAGAGGCAGAGGTACAGCAGCAGAGAGCATCGGCAGCAGCCACGGCGCAGCAACACCGCCAATTACGCAGCAAATCGCCAGTGCCACTACGCTTACGCTCATCAGGAGCGGCGCACAGGTGGCGTTTTCGGCTTCTTTGGTACGCGGCGCGCCGAGGAACGTGACGCCATAGACTTTCGCCATACACATCACCGCCAGCGCACCGGTAATTGCCAGACCCACAGCGAGCAGCGGCCCCAGCAGACGGGCAACAAACGCGCCGCTATTGCTCAGTTTGAAGAAGGATTGATAGATAACCCATTCCCCGGCAAACCCGTTCAGTGGCGGCAGCGCAGCCATTGCCATCAACCCGACTAACATGGCGATGGAGATAACCGGCATTTTCTTGCCAATACCACCGAGTTTTTCGATATCGCGATGACCGGTACGGAACCAGACGCTCCCCGCCCCGAGGAACAGTACGCTTTTGAACAGGCTATGGTTAAGCAGATGGTACAGACCACCGACCAGGCCAAGAGCAATCAGCGCCGGTTGTTCGAGCGCGATACCCGTTACGCCAGCCCCAGCCCCAGCCCCAGCAGGATAATGCCGATATTTTCCAGGGTGTGGTAAGCCAGCAGGCGCTGGATGTTGTGTTCCATCAACGCATACAGACCACCGACGAACGCGGTGATCATGCCGAGCACCAGCAGCGCGATCCCCCACCACAGCGGTGCATTACCGCCCAGCAGTGACAGGGTTAACATGCCCAGCAGGCCAATTTTCATGACTACCGTAGAAAACAACGCGGCAGCTGGCGCAGAGGCGTTAGCATGTGCCTGCGGCACCCAGCCGTGCAGCGGAATAATCCCAGCCAGCAGGCCAAAGCCAATCACACCGAGCAGCCAGATATCGGAACCGAGCAGCCAGATATCGGAACCGAGCGGCAGCTGTTGCATACGCATATCCAGCAGGCGCAGATCCAGCGTGCCATAACGCTGCCACAGCAGCCAGCAAGCAATCACCAGCAGCAGAGTGCCAAGACGCCCCAGCGCAAACCACAGTTTGCCCTCTTTGCTGTTGCTGGTGAGGAACACCGCACACAAGGCCATGACTTCGGCCATTACCACGAACATGCCGAGGTTGCTGGCGATGACGGCGCAGACGGCGGCAGCCATCAACATATTGATCTGCAAGCCGTTGCACTTCACCTGCGCGTGGCGATGCCAGTCAATGTTATAGAGGCTGACAAACAGACCGCAAAGACCGAGGGTAATCAGCCAAATCGCGTTAAGCGGGGAGATTTGCACATCGTAGCTTACCAGCGACAGCGCACCGCTCACGCCAACCGAGCCAGTCAGTACAGTGAAGCCCGCGGCTGCCGTATACAGACTACCAACCGCGCCGCCAATTCCGGCTATCCAGCCACTTAGCGCTTTTTGAAAAGAAAAGAGAAATGCCAGAACAGCGGCGGCGACAAACCATGCCACGCCGCTATTGATCAGGGAAATTGCGCTCATTTAGCCTCTCCACTTTGAGCCTGCTGAAACAAGGTGAGATCGCCAAAGTCCGTGTTAAAAGTCAGCTCACGCTTACGTTTGCTGACGCGGGCGATATCGGTGTTATCCACCAGATGCAGGGCTTTAGTCGGGCACATCCGCACACAGGCCGGACCTTGTTCATCAAAGCTACAAAGGTCACATTTGACGGCGATCGCGCGAATACCTGGCACCCAGTCAAGCAATGTGCTGACACACGCCGGAGCAGGCGGTGCCGGTGGCGCTTTCGGGGTATTGGCGTTTGCCGGAATATCCAGCGGACGGCTGCCGGAAAATTCAATTGCGCCAAACGGGCAGGCGATGCCGCACAGTTTGCAGCTTACGCACAGACTTTCATTCAACTGCACGGCCCCATCAACGCGGGTGATGGCGTTAACCGGGCAGACCACCGCGCAGGGTGCATCTTCACAGTGGTGACAGAGCTGCGGCGCAGATTCTTTTTCATTGAGCATCACTCTCAGGCGCGGCATTGATTGCAGGCCGTGCTGGCGATGCGTCTCTGAACAGGCGGCCTCACAGGTGTGGCAGCCGATACAGAGCGTGGAGTCGGCAATTACAAAACGATTCACCAGGCATTCCTCAGGTGATTGTCATTTTTGACGAAAACATGCCGATGAAATGTCATTTTCGACACTCATCGACACGCCCATCCCCAAACAGGCGTAACGCCTGCAAAACGGGCAAAGCCTCAGCTCATGCTGCCGGGCTTTGTCCCTTTACCAGTTGGCTTAAATTCACCGGCACATTGTTTTCAATGGCGGTGTATAAGCTGTCGTAAACGCCAGCGATTTTTTCGAGATAGTGTTCCAGAACCTGTTCGCGATCGCGGATGTTGACCTTGCCATCAATCATGCCGTCAATGCTCAGTTGCGCCTGCGCAATCCGCTGTTTGTCTTCGCCATCTTTTGTTTCGACGTAATACTCGATGGTGTGGCTGTTAAAGCCATCCGCCAGGGTGACGTAAATACGAAAATGTTCAAAAAGGACGAAACAGAGTTCTTTGTCCGGCGCGCAGCTCATGGCGTGATGCAGGCGCGCTTTCGATAACGTGATCCCCTGAACCAGCGAATTGCAGTAGATGTGCCACTGGTCCTGTAGGCGACGATGCCGCTGTGCGATGTAATCGGCTTTCTCGCTTATTTCCCAAATAGTCATTGTCAGGTTACTCGTTTAACAGAGATGCCAGCTTTAAGCATTTTTTGTACCAACTTTTAATTTATTGTTATTAAAGAGATTTTTAAGCTAAAGATGAATTTCGTCGCCGTGTCGACGTGTCATTTCGACATCATCGACATTATTCACCGCAGGGATAATCAACACTGGCGCAATTATTGCTTGTAGCTGGCAATAGTTAATGGGAGGCGATATGCACGAAATAACCCTCTGCCAACGGGCACTGGAATTGATCGAACAGCAGGCCGCAAAACACGGCGCAAAACGCGTAACTGGGGTCTGGCTCAAAATTGGCGCATTTTCTTGTGTCGAAACCAGCTCTCTTGCCTTTTGTTTTGATCTGGTTTGCCGCGGCAGCGTGGCGGAAGGTTGTAAACTGCACCTCGAAGAACAAGAGGCCGAATGCTGGTGTGAAACATGCCAACAGTATGTGACGCTACTGACCCAGCGCGTCCGCCGCTGTCCACAGTGTCATGGTGACATGCTACAGATTGTGGCAGACGACGGTTTACAGATTCGGCGGATAGAAATAGACCAGGAGTGAGCGATGTGTACAACATGCGGTTGCGGTGAAGGCAACCTGTATATCGAGGGTGATGAACATAACCCTCATTCCGCGTTTCGTAGCGCGCCATTTGCCCCGGCGGCACGCCCGCAGATGAAAATCACCGGCATTAAAGCGCCTGAATTTACCCCCAGCCAGACTGAAGAAGGCGACCTGCATTACGGTCATGGCGAAGCGGGCACTCACACACCGGGCATGAGCCAGCGTCGGATGCTGGAAGTCGAAATTGACGTGCTGGACAAAAACAACCGTCTGGCTGAACGCAACCGCGCGCGCTTTGCTGCCCGCAAGCAACTGGTGCTCAACCTGGTTTCCAGCCCTGGTTCCGGTAAAACCACCCTGCTGACGGAAACCTTAATGCGCCTGAAAGACAGCGTTCCGTGCGCGGTTATTGAAGGCGACCAGCAAACCGTGAACGATGCCGCACGCATTCGCGCTACCGGTACACCAGCGATTCAGGTGAACACCGGTAAAGGCTGCCATCTTGACGCACAGATGATTGCCGACGCCGCACCGCGTCTGCCACTGGACGATAACGGTATTCTGTTTATCGAAAACGTTGGCAACCTCGTATGCCCGGCCAGCTTCGATCTCGGTGAAAAACACAAAGTAGCGGTGCTTTCCGTTACCGAAGGTGAAGACAAACCGCTGAAATATCCGCATATGTTTGCCGCCGCCTCGCTGATGCTGCTCAACAAAGTTGACCTGTTGCCGTATCTCAACTTTGACGTTGAGAAGTGCATCGCCTGCGCCCGCGAAGTCAATCCAGAAATTGAAATCATCCTTATTTCCGCCACCAGCGGCGAAGGGATGGACCAGTGGCTGAACTGGCTGGAGACACAGCGATGTGCATAGGCGTTCCCGGCCAGATCCGCACCATTGACGGCAACCAGGCGAAAGTCGACGTCTGCGGCATTCAGCGCGATGTCGATTTAACGTTAGTCGGCAGCTGCGATGAAAACGGTCAGCCGCGCGTGGGCCAGTGGGTACTGGTTCACGTTGGCTTTGCCATGAGCGTAATTAATGAAGCCGAAGCACGCGACACTCTCGACGCCTTACAAAACATGTTTGACGTTGAGCCGGATGTCGGTGCGCTGTTGTATGGCGAGGAAAAATAATGCGTTTTGTTGATGAATATCGCGCGCCGGAACAGGTGATGCAGTTAATTGAGCATCTGCGCGAACGTGCTTCACATCTCTCTTACACCGCCGAACGCCCTCTGCGGATTATGGAAGTGTGTGGCGGTCATACCCACGCCATTTTTAAATTCGGCCTCGACCAGTTACTGCCTGAAAACGTTGAGTTTATCCACGGTCCGGGTTGCCCGGTGTGCGTACTGCCGATGGGTAGAATCGACACCTGCGTGGAGATTGCCAGCCATCCGGAAGTCATCTTCTGTACCTTTGGCGACGCCATGCGCGTACCAGGGAAACAGGGATCGCTGTTGCAGGCAAAAGCACGCGGTGCCGATGTGCGCATCGTTTACTCGCCGATGGATGCGTTGAAACTGGCGCAGGAGAATCCAACCCGCAAAGTGGTGTTCTTCGGCTTAGGTTTTGAAACCACCATGCCGACCACCGCCATCACTCTGCAACAGGCGAAAGCGCGTGATGTGCAGAATTTTTACTTCTTCTGCCAGCACATTACGCTTATCCCGACGCTGCGCAGTTTGCTGGAACAGCCGGATAACGGTATCGACGCGTTCCTCGCGCCAGGCCACGTTAGTATGGTTATCGGCACTGATGCCTATAATTTTATCGCCAGCGATTTTCATCGTCCGCTGGTGGTCGCTGGTTTCGAACCCCTTGATCTACTGCAAGGCGTGGTCATGCTGGTGGAGCAGAAAATAGCGGCCCACAGCAAGGTAGAGAATCAGTATCGTCGGGTGGTACCGGATGCCGGTAACCTGCTGGCGCAACAGGCGATTGCCGATGTGTTCTGTGTCAACGGCGACAGCGAATGGCGCGGCTTAGGCGTGATTGAATCTTCTGGCGTGCACCTGACGCCGGATTATCAACGATTCGATGCCGAAGCACATTTCCGCCCGGCACCGCAGCAGGTCTGCGATGACCCGCGCGCGCGTTGTGGTGAGGTATTAACGGGCAAATGTAAGCCGCATCAATGCCCGCTGTTTGGTAACACCTGTAATCCTCAAACCGCATTTGGTGCACTGATGGTCTCCTCCGAAGGAGCGTGCGCCGCGTGGTATCAGTATCGTCAGCAGGAGAGTGAAGCGTGAATAATATCCAACTCGCCCACGGCAGCGGCGGCCAGGCGATGCAGCAATTAATCAACAGCCTGTTTATGGAAGCCTT
The DNA here is from genome assembly GCF_053555855.1 of Shigella sp. SIG3. Classification (NCBI taxonomy): domain Bacteria; kingdom Pseudomonadati; phylum Pseudomonadota; class Gammaproteobacteria; order Enterobacterales; family Enterobacteriaceae; genus Shigella; species Shigella sp. SIG3. The sequence goes on along the minus strand of NZ_JBQZXE010000041.1, from coordinate 10,873 downwards.
TGCCAACCCGTGGCTGGCAGAGCAGGAAGATCAGGCACGTCTTGATCTGGCGCAGCTGGTAGCGGAAGGCGACCGTCTGGCGTTCTCCACCGACAGTTACGTCATTGACCCGCTGTTCTTTCCTGGCGGTAATATCGGCAAGCTGGCGATTTGCGGCACCGCGAATGACGTTGCGGTCAGTGGCGCTATTCCGCGCTATCTCTCCTGTGGCTTTATCCTCGAAGAAGGATTGCCGATGGAGACACTGAAAGCCGCAGTGACCAGCATGGCAGAAACCGCCCGCACGGCAGGCATTGCCATCGTTACTGGCGATACTAAAGTGGTGCAGCGCGGCGCGGCAGATAAACTGTTTATCAACACCGCTGGCATGGGCGCAATTCCGGCGAATATTCACTGGGGCGCACAGACGCTAACCGCAGGCGATGTATTGCTGGTTAGCGGTACACTCGGCGACCACGGGGCGACTATCCTTAACCTGCGTGAGCAGCTGGGGCTGGATGGCGAACTGGTCAGCGACTGCGCGGTGCTGACGCCGCTTATTCAGACGCTGCGTGACATTCCCGGCGTGAAAGCGCTGCGTGATGCCACCCGTGGTGGTGTAAACGCGGTGGTTCATGAGTTCGCGGCAGCCTGCGGTTGTGGTATTGAAATTTCTGAATCAGCGCTGCCGGTTAAACCTGCCGTGCGCGGCGTTTGCGAATTGCTGGGACTGGACGCCCTGAACTTTGCCAACGAAGGTAAACTGGTGATCGCCGTTGAACGCAACGCGGCAGAGCAAGTGCTGGCAGCGTTACATTCCCATCCACTGGGGAAAGACGCGGCGCTGATTGGTGAAGTGGTGGAACGTAAAGGTGTTCGTCTTGCCGGTCTGTATGGCGTGAAACGAACCCTCGATTTACCACACGCCGAACCGCTTCCGCGTATATGCTAATAAAATTCTAAATCTCCTATAGTTAGTCAATGACCTTTTGCACCGCTTTGCGGTGCTTTCCTGGAAGAACAAAATGTCATATACACCGATGAGTGATCTCGGACAGCAAGGGTTGTTCGACATCACTCGGACACTATTGCAGCAGCCCGATCTGGCCTCGCTGTGTGAGGCTCTTTCGCAACTGGTAAAGCGTTCTGCGCTCGCCGACAACGCGGCTATTGTGTTGTGGCAAGCGCAGACTCAACGTGCGTCTTATTACGCGTCGCGTGAAAAAGACACCCCCATTAAATATGAAGACGAAACTGTTCTGGCACACGGTCCGGTACGCAGCATTTTGTCGCGCCCTGATACGCTGCATTGCAGTTACGAAGAATTTTGTGAAACCTGGCCGCAGCTGGCCGCAGGTGGGCTATACCCCAAATTTGGTCACTATTGCCTGATGCCACTGGCGGCGGGAGGGCATATTTTTGGTGGCTGTGAATTTATTCGTTATGACGATCGTCCCTGGAGCGAAAAAGAGTTCAATCGTCTGCAAACATTTACGCAGATCGTTTCTGTCGTCACCGAACAAATCCAGAGCCGCGTCGTCAACAATGTCGACTATGAGTTGTTATGCCGGGAGCGCGATAACTTCCGCATCCTGGTTGCCATTACCAACGCGGTGCTTTCCCGCCTGGATATGGACGAACTGGTCAGCGAAGTCGCCAAAGAAATCCATTACTATTTCGACATTGACGATATCAGCATTGTCTTACGCAGCCACCGTAAAAACAAACTCAACATCTACTCCACTCACTATCTTGATAAACAACATCCCGCCCACGAACAGAGCGAAGTCGATGAAGCCGGAACCCTCACCGAACGCGTGTTCAAAAGTAAAGAGATGCTGCTGATCAATCTCTACGAGCGGGACGATTTAGCCCCCTATGAACGCATGTTGTTCGACACCTGGGGCAACCAGATTCAAACCTTGTGCCTGTTACCGCTGATGTCTGGCGACACCATGCTGGGCGTGCTGAAACTGGCGCAATGCGAAGAGAAAGTGTTTACCACTACCAATCTGAATTTGCTGCGCCAGATTGCCGAACGTGTGGCAATCGCTGTCGATAACGCCCTCGCCTATCAGGAAATCCATCGTCTGAAAGAACGGCTGGTTGATGAAAACCTCGCCCTGACCGAGCAACTCAACAATGTTGATAGTGAATTTGGCGAGATTATTGGCCGCAGCGAAGCCATGTACAGCGTGCTTAAACAAGTTGAAATGGTGGCGCAAAGTGACAGTACCGTGCTGATCCTCGGTGAAACTGGCACGGGTAAAGAGCTGATTGCCCGTGCGATCCATAATCTCAGTGGGCGTAATAATCGCCGCATGGTCAAAATGAACTGCGCGGCGATGCCTGCCGGATTGCTGGAAAGCGATCTGTTTGGTCATGAGCGTGGGGCTTTTACCGGTGCCAGCGCCCAGCGCATTGGTCGTTTTGAACTGGCGGATAAAAGCTCTCTGTTCCTCGACGAAGTGGGCGATATGCCACTGGAGTTACAGCCGAAGTTGCTGCGTGTATTGCAGGAACAGGAGTTTGAACGTCTCGGCAGCAACAAAATCATTCAGACGGACGTACGTTTAATTGCCGCGACTAACCGCGATCTGAAAAAAATGGTCGCCGACCGAGAGTTCCGTAGCGATCTCTATTACCGCCTGAACGTATTCCCGATTCACCTGCCGCCACTACGCGAGCGTCCGGAAGATATTCCGCTGCTGGCGAAAGCCTTTACCTTCAAAATTGCCCGTCGTCTGGGGCGCAATATCGACAGCATTCCTGCCGAGACGCTGCGCACCTTGAGCAACATGGAGTGGCCGGGTAACGTACGCGAACTGGAAAACGTCATTGAGCGCGCAGTATTGCTAACACGCGGCAACGTGCTGCAGCTGTCATTGCCAGATATTGCTTTACCGGAGCCTGAAACGCCGCCTGCCGCAACGGTTGTCGCCCAGGAGGGCGAAGATGAATATCAGTTGATTGTGCGCGTGCTGAAAGAAACCAACAGCGTGGTTGCCGGGCCTAAAGGCGCTGCGCAACGTCTGGGGCTGAAACGCACGACCCTGCTGTCACGGATGAAGCGGCTGGGAATTGATAAATCGGCATTGATTTAACTGCAAATTGCCGGACAGATCTGCCTGTCCGGCATACTATTCACGAGGTTTTTTCGGACGATATTTTTCCGGCAGTTCTGGCACCGGACGCTTGTCATCGATGAGATGACGCACGGTTAAGATCGGATGACGCCACAGCATTCTCGGCCCGGCCCAACGCATAATCTGTTTCATCTCTTCACGCTTTGCAGGCTGGTAACAGTGCACCGGACACTGCTTACAGGCTGGTTTCTCTTCGCCGAACACACATTTATCCAGCCGCTTTTGCGCGTAAACAAACAACGCCTCGTAATGCTCCGGCTCCGCTGACGCCTGCGGGCATTTCGCTTGATAAAGATCGATCATTTTTTTAATCGTCAGTTTTTCACGAGAGATACGCTTGCCGGACATGCTGCCTCCACCTCATTAAGATGCATTTATATTACATCTTAATCTTAAAGGGCACTATGACTCTAAAGAAGAAGGGTTCGCCAATCGATACAATTTTGCGTACTTGCTTCATAAGCATCACGCAAAAGCTGCAAAACAGCATCTTTCCCGGAACCAGCATCAAGAACTCGCCGTTCGCTTCTTCCCCTGAAATGATTAACTCCGGTATCATGTGCGCCTTATGTGATTACAACGAAAATAAAAACCATCACACCCCATTTAATATCAGGGAACCGGACATAACCCCATGAGTGCAATAGAAAATTTCGACGCCCATACGCCCATGATGCAGCAGTATCTCAAGCTGAAAGCCCAGCATCCCGAGATCCTGCTGTTTTACCGGATGGGTGATTTTTATGAACTGTTTTATGACGACGCAAAACGCGCGTCGCAACTGCTGGATATTTCACTGACCAAACGCGGTGCTTCGGCGGGAGAGCCGATCCCGATGGCGGGGATTCCCTACCATGCGGTGGAAAACTATCTCGCCAAACTGGTGAATCAGGGAGAGTCCGTTGCCATCTGCGAACAAATTGGCGATCCGGCGACCAGCAAAGGTCCGGTTGAGCGCAAAGTTGTGCGTATCGTTACGCCAGGCACCATCAGCGATGAAGCCCTGTTACAGGAGCGTCAGGACAACCTGCTGGCGGCTATCTGGCAGGACAGCAAAGGTTTCGGCTACGCGACGCTGGATATCAGCTCCGGGCGTTTTCGCCTGAGCGAACCGGCCGACCGCGAAACGATGGCGGCAGAGCTGCAACGCACTAATCCGGCGGAACTGCTGTATGCAGAAGATTTCGCCGAGATGTCGCTGATTGAAGGCCGTCGCGGCCTGCGCCGTCGCCCGCTGTGGGAGTTTGAAATCGACACCGCGCGCCAGCAGTTGAATCTGCAATTTGGCACCCGCGATCTGGTCGGTTTTGGCGTCGAGAACGCGCCGCGCGGACTTTGTGCTGCCGGTTGTCTGTTGCAGTATGCGAAAGATACCCAACGCACGACCCTGCCGCATATTCGTTCTATCACCATGGAACGTGAGCAGGACAGCATCATTATGGATGCCGCGACACGTCGTAACCTGGAAATTACTCAGAACCTGGCGGGCGGTGCGGAAAATACGCTGGCTTCTGTGCTCGACTGCACCGTCACGCCGATGGGTAGTCGTATGCTGAAACGCTGGCTGCATATGCCAGTGCGCGATACTCGCGTGTTGCTTGAGCGCCAGCAAACTATTGGCGCATTGCAGGATTTCACCGCCGAGTTGCAGCCGGTACTGCGTCAGGTCGGCGACCTGGAACGTATTCTGGCACGTCTGGCTTTACGAACTGCTCGCCCACGCGATCTGGCCCGTATGCGCCACGCTTTCCAGCAACTGCCGGAGCTGCGTGCGCAGTTAGAAACTGTCGATAGTGCACCGGTACAGGCGCTACGTGAGAAGATGGGAGAGTTTGCCGAGCTGCGCGATCTGCTGGAGCGAGCAATCATCGACACACCGCCGGTGCTGTTACGCGACGGTGGTGTTATCGCATCGGGCTATAACGAAGAGCTGGATGAGTGGCGCGCGCTGGCTGACGGCGCGACCGATTATCTGGAGCGTCTGGAAGTCCGCGAGCGTGAACGTACCGGCCTGGACACGCTAAAAGTTGGCTTTAATGCGGTGCACGGCTACTACATTCAAATCAGCCGTGGGCAAAGCCATCTGGCACCCATCAACTACATGCGTCGCCAGACGCTGAAAAACGCCGAGCGCTACATCATTCCAGAGCTAAAAGAGTACGAAGATAAAGTTCTCACCTCAAAAGGCAAAGCACTGGCACTGGAAAAACAGCTTTATGAAGAGCTGTTCGACCTGCTGTTGCCGCATCTGGAAGCGTTGCAACAGAGCGCGAGCGCGCTGGCGGAACTCGACGTGCTGGTTAACCTGGCGGAACGGGCCTATACCCTGAACTACACCTGCCCGACCTTCATTGATAAACCGGGCATTCGCATTACCGAAGGTCGCCATCCGGTAGTTGAACAAGTACTGAATGAGCCATTTATCGCTAACCCGCTGAATCTGTCGCCGCAGCGCCGTATGTTGATTATTACCGGCCCGAACATGGGCGGTAAAAGTACCTATATGCGCCAGACCGCACTGATTGCGCTGATGGCCTACATCGGCAGCTATGTACCGGCACAAAAAGTCGAGATTGGACCTATCGATCGCATCTTTACCCGCGTAGGCGCGGCAGATGACCTGGCTTCCGGGCGCTCAACCTTTATGGTGGAGATGACTGAAACCGCCAATATTTTACATAACGCCACCGAATACAGTCTGGTGTTAATGGATGAGATCGGGCGTGGAACGTCCACCTACGATGGTCTGTCGCTGGCGTGGGCGTGCGCAGAAAATCTGGCGAATAAGATTAAGGCATTGACGCTGTTTGCCACCCACTATTTCGAGCTGACCCAGCTACCGGAGAAAATGGAAGGCGTCGCCAACGTACATCTCGATGCGCTGGAGCACGGCGACACTATCGCCTTTATGCACAGCGTGCAGGACGGCGCGGCGAGCAAAAGCTACGGTCTGGCGGTTGCTGCTCTGGCGGGCGTACCGAAAGAGGTTATTAAGCGCGCACGGCAAAAACTGCGTGAGCTGGAAAGCATTTCGCCGAACGCCGCCGCGACGCAAGTGGATGGTACGCAGATGTCTTTGCTGTCAGTGCCAGAAGAAACTTCGCCTGCGGTCGAAGCACTGGAAAATCTCGACCCGGATTCACTGACTCCGCGTCAGGCGCTGGAGTGGATTTATCGCTTGAAGAGTCTGGTGTAATAACAATTCCCGATAGTCTTTTGCTATCGGGAATATTAACGACAACTGACGAATCAAATAAAAATACCCTGTATAATAGGAAAGCTTATTTTACAGGGTAAAACCATGCCATCTACACGCTATCAAAAAATCAATGCCCATCACTATCGCCATATATGGGTCGTTGGTGATATTCATGGTGAATATCAGTTATTACAATCCCGCTTACATCAACTCTCTTTTTTCCCCGAAACCGACTTACTTATTTCTGTCGGCGATAATATTGATCGTGGGCCGGAGAGTCTTGACGTCCTGCGCCTGCTAAACCAGCCCTGGTTTATCTCCGTTAAAGGCAACCACGAAGCAATGGCGCTGGATGCGTTCGCGACCGGCGATGGCAATATGTGGCTTGCCAGCGGTGGTGACTGGTTTTTCGATTTAAATGATTGCAACAAGAGGCAATAGATCTGTTGCTGAAATTCCATCACCTTCCACATATTATTGAAATCACTAACGACATAATAAAATATGTCATCGCACATGCAGATTATCCGGGTGATGAATATCTCTTTGACAAAGAAATAGCGGAGAGCGAATTACTCTGGCCTGTTTATCGTGTGCAGAACTCGCTTAATGGCGAGTTACAACAAATAAACGGCGCTGATTATTTTATATTTGGACATATGATGTTTGATAACATTCAGACGTTCGCTAACCAGATTTATATTGATACCGGATCGCCGAAAAGTGGGCGGCTGTCATTTTATAAAATAAGGTAGTCTCATGCTTCTTCTGTGAAGCATGAGTAACCAGATGTTATTGCAGGCCATTATTCATTTTTCGCTACCAGCAAAGAGAGATCCTGCTTCGCCAGCGCGCGACTGGCACTCTCCGGCAAACCGTCGTCTGTAATAATCTGATCAAACTCGCTTAATGGTAACGCCAGCCATGTCGCCACCTGACCATATTTCGTCGCATCACAGACCAAAACTCGCTGGCGGCTAGCACTGGCAATCGCCCGTTTCACCGTGACTTTATCTTCCGCTGGCGTAGAAATCCCCCGCACACTCCATGACGATGCAGAAATAAAAGCCTGATCAATCATCAGGCTGCGCAGCATGGTCGCAGCGGCTTCCCCGACACAGGAACGGTTTTCCCGACACACTGCACCGCCAGTGTGAATAATTGTGCAATTACTGTTGTCGAGCAAGTAGTTCGCAATAACGAAATCGTTTGTGACCACAGTCAGTGACTCCATGTGAATCAGATGCTGTGCTATCGCTAACGTGGTCGTTCCCGCATCCAGATAGATACAACTTCCCGGCTGAACAAGACTTGCCGCCAGCTTGCCAATAGCCGCTTTTTGCGTCATTGCCAGCGCAGTTTTTACCTGATGAGAAGGTTCATGCGCCACGCGTCCCGGAGACTGGACGCCTCCGGACACCAGCACAACGGCTCCCTGCTGCTCCAGTTTTTGTAAATCCCGACGAATGGTCATATGTGACACATTAATTCTGTCCGTTAGTTCAGCAATACTGACAATGCCTTTTTCAGCTACCATCTCAAGGATGATTTGGCGACGCTCTACGGGTATCAACTTTTGCTCCTTCCTTTGTCCTGCTGACATTCTACGCTATTTGCCTGCGAAACGTGCGCGGCGCAACTAACGCTTAGTTCACATAAAATAACACAAAATGTTAATTTATGTGAATCAGCTCACCATATCGTTATCTCCCAGCGCTTATATTCACAATGTCAAACAAAATATCACTTAAATTAACAAGGAGAGCAGATGAAAACGGGATCTGAGTTTCATGTCGGTATCGTTGGCTTAGGGTCAATGGGAATGGGAGCAGCACTGTCATGTGTCCGCGCAGGTTTTTCTACCTGGGGCGCAGACCTGAACAGCAATGCCTGCGCTACGTTGAAAGAGGCAGGTGCTTGCGGGGTTTCTGATAACGCCGCGACGTTTGCCGAAAAACTGGACGCTCTGCTGGTGCTGGTGGTCAATGCGGCCCAGGTTAAACAGGTGCTGTTTGGTGAAACAGGCGTTGCACAACATCTGAAACCCGGTACGGCAGTAATGGTTTCTTCCACTATCGCTAGTGCTGATGCGCAAGAAATTGCTACCGCTCTGGCTGGATTCGATCTGGAAATGCTGGATGCGCCAGTTTCTGGTGGTGCAGTAAAAGCCGCTAACGGTGAAATGACTGTCATGGCCTCCGGTAGCGATATTGCCTTTGAACGACTGGCACCCGTGCTGGAAGCCGTTGCCGGAAAAGTTTATCGCATAGGTGCAGAACCGGGACTAGGTTCGACCGTAAAAATTATTCACCAGTTGTTAGCGGGCGTACATATTGCTGCCGGAGCCGAAGCGATGGCACTTGCAGCCCGTGCGGGGATCCCGCTGGATGTGATGTATGACGTCGTGACCAATGCCGCCGGAAATTCCTGGATGTTCGAAAACCGGATGCGTCATGTGGTGGATGGCGATTACACCCCGCATTCAGCCGTCGATATTTTTGTTAAGGATCTTGGTCTGGTTGCCGATACAGCCAAAGCCCTGCACTTCCCGCTGCCATTGGCCTCAACAGCATTGAATATGTTCACCAGCGCCAGTAACGCGGGTTACGGGAAAGAAGACGATAGCGCAGTTATCAAGATTTTCTCTGGCATCACTCTACCGGGAGCGAAATCATGATCAAGATTGGCGTTATCGCCGATGATTTTACCGGCGCGACGGATATCGCCAGTTTTCTGGTGGAAAACGGTCTACCAACGGTACAAATTAACGGTGTTCCAACAGGTAAAATGCCGGAAGCAATCGACGCACTGGTGATCAGCCTGAAAACGCGCTCCTGTCCGGTGGTTGAAGCCACACAGCAATCGCTGGCGGCTCTGAGCTGGTTGCAACAGCAAGGTTGCAAACAGATCTATTTCAAATACAGCTCTACTTTCGACAGTACGGCGAAAGGTAATATTGGCCCGGTTACCGATGCATTAATGGATGCTCTCGACACGCCGTTTACGGTCTTCTCTCCGGCCCTGCCGGTCAACGGACGTACGGTTTATCAGGGGTATTTGTTCGTAATGAATCAACTGCTGGCCGAATCCGGGATGCGCCATCACCCGGTAAATCCCATGACCAACAGCTATCTTCCCCGTCTGGTTGAAGCGCAATCCACAGGGCGCTGCGGCGTCGTTTCGGCACATGTTTTCGAACAAGGTGTGGATGCCGTTCGTCAAGAGCTGGCTCGCTTACAGCAAGAGGGCTACCGCTACGCGGTGCTTGATGCGCTGACCGAACACCATCTGGAAATTCAGGGAGAAGCCTTGCGCGATGCCCCACTGGTAACGGGCGGTTCTGGTCTGGCGATTGGCCTGGCCCGGCAGTGGGCGCAAGAAAACGGTAACCAGGCTCGCGAAGCAGGGCGTCCGCTCGCTGGGCGCGGCGTAGTGCTCTCCGGTTCATGCTCTCAAATGACCAACCGCTAGGTGGCACATTACCGTCAAATTGCACCAGCCCGTGAAGTTGATGTGGCACGCTGCCTCTCAACCGAAACTCTGGCCGCTTATGCTCACGAACTGGCAGAGTGGGTTCTGGGCCAGGAAAGTGTACTTGCTCCACTGGTTTTTGCCACCGCCAGCACTGACGCATTGGCAGCAATTCAACAGCAATACGGTGCACAAAAAGCCAGTCAGGCAGTAGAAACTCTGTTTTCTCAACTAGCGGCGCGGTTAGCAGCGGAAGGCATGACACGCTTTATTGTCGCAGGTGGTGAGACCTCCGGCGTAGTCACACAGAGCCTGGGCATAAAAGGGTTTCATATTGGCCCAACCATTTCCCCCGGCGTGCCGTGGGTAAACGCACTGGATAAGCCTGTCTCACTCGCCCTTAAATCTGGCAACTTCGGTGATGAAGCCTTTTTTTCACGAGCCCAAAGAGAGTTTTTATCATGAGCGATTTCGCAAAAGTAGAGCAGTCTTTGCGAGAGGAGATGACGCGGATTGCCAGTTCATTCTTTCAGCGCGGCTATGCAACCGGTTCGGCTGGCAATCTGTCGCTGCTTTTACCTGACGGGAATTTACTGGCGACACCGACAGGTTCATGCCTGGGCAATCTCGATCCGCAGCGGCTTTCCAAAGTCGCCGCGGATGGCGAATGGTTAAGTGGTGACAAACCCTCGAAAGAGGTGCTCTTTCATCTGGCGCTGTATCGCAACAATCCGCGCTGTAAAGCGGTGGTGCATTTGCACAGCACATGGTCGACGGCGCTTTCCTGCCTGCAAGGGCTGGACAGCAGCAACGTTATTCGTCCGTTCACACCATACGTGGTGATGCGGATGGGAAATGTCCCGCTGGTGCCCTATTACCGACCGGGCGATAAACGCATCGCACAGGATCTGGCGGAACTGGCAGCAGACAATCAGGCTTTTTTACTGGCAAATCATGGCCCAGTGGTTTGCGGTGAAAGCCTGCAAGAAGCCGCCAACAATATGGAAGAGCTGGAGGAAACGGCAAAGCTGATTTTTATTCTCGGTGACCGCCCGATCCGTTATCTGACCGCAGGTGA
>NZ_JBQZXE010000040.1:0-27745 GCF_053555855.1 Shigella sp. SIG3 | reverse complement strand
TACTAATGCACCTTCCTGCTGTAATGCCTCGACCAGCGCTAATATTTCGCTTTCTGGAAGCAAGCCACGCAGTGGGTTCAACCCGATGCCATCGTGAGAGGCGAGGAAGTTAAACCAGGTCGTTTTACTGGAGGGCAAGCTCAGACTTTGCGCCCACTGGCACAGCGCCTCGACGTTCTGTTTTTGCACCGCATGTAACACCAGCGGCGGCAGCGAGAACTGGTACACCATATGCGCTTCGTCATCACCGTTGCCAAAGTAAGCAATGTTGTCTTTGTGCGGAACATTGGTTTCGGTAATGATCACTGTACCTGGTGCTACGTCATCAATAATCGACCGTAACAGCTTGATAATCAGATGTGTTTTTTCCAGATGGATGCAGCTTGTTCCCGGCTCTTTCCACATAAAGCCAACGGCATCCAGGCGGACATACTCAGCACCTTTCTCAAGGTAACAGAGTAAAACATCCACCATCGCCAGCAACACTTCAGGGCTACGGTAATTCAGGTCAATTTGATCGTCACTAAAGGTGGTCCATAAATGGCGCGTGGAATTATCATCCATTTGAAACGGCGTTAATAGCGGTAACGCACGCGGACGGGTGACGGCACTGAGATCGGTTTTCGGATCAACCGCAATAAAGAAATCTTCAAAACCCGGAAGCTGTTGTAAATAGTTTTTAAACCATTCACTTTTTGCAGACATATGGTTGCAGACAAAATCAAACATTAAATGACTGCATTCACCGAGTTGCTGAATATCCTGCCACTCCCCCGCTTCACTGGCGACCTGATGATAATCAATTACCGAAAATCCATCATCAGATGACCATGGGTAAAAAGGTAATAAATGAACATGTGAAAAAATGCTTTGCAGCCATTGATGGTAGAACTGATTAAATATGGGTAGTGGTTTTAAATCATTACTGTGAAATTGATCGGCATAGGTAATTAACACGACATCACTTTCATCCCAGTGTTTTTTACGTCGCTGTGTAATTAATCGTTTCGCACTCTCAAGACGCGTTACAAGTTTCTGTAAATGAGTTGCGGTAAATGTTCCACCGTAGATTTCGTCCAGGTAATCCGTAATTTTCTGTTTCATGTTGCCTTTCCGTGGTAGCGGTCCCATGAGGCGAGAGACTACTCCGCAGAAAATAAACTGTCAATTGAGCACAAGGGTTTTAGTCACGCAGGAAATCATTTTTTACCAGGGAAAAAGCGTATTTGTGAGCTGACGCAAATAATCTATAGGGATGTAAATAAGGTGTGACAGAAAAAAAACGGCGCATAAGCGCCGCTCATGGTGAATTCTTTTAACCTTTGACCTTCGGCATTGCGATGTCTTTCAGGCCACCGGCGTTCTCAACGTGGGTATATCCCATCTCGCTAAGGATCTCTTTTGCCTGCCCGGACTGGCGTCCGGCATTGCAATACACTTTCACGGTGTCGTTTTTATCCGGAACTGCGGTGGCAATGCGCTCTTTCACTTCCTTCAGGGGAATATTGATGGCCCCCTGAACGTGCTCTTGCTGATACTGCTCTGGAACACGAACATCGATCCAGTGTTCAGCGGCGAAAACGGGCAGTGAAAACACCAGTGCCAGAGCAAGTAAGCCTTTTTTTAAACATGTAAGCGTCCTTCTATGGATGAAAATTGCCATCCATTATACGCCTGAGATTTAACAATTTTTGCGAAACTCCCCTCACCTTTTATAACGCTGTGCCAGTTTATTAGCAGCCCGACTTAACAGCGGTTCCAGCGCCACAGCCAGCAACATTTTCAGCGGTCGGCGAGCAACTGATTTTATCGCCCAGCCCGCCACACCCGCCGGGCCATAGCGCAGTGCGGTAAGAAGTACCAGCTTGCCTGCTAATTTGAAACCAAGCTTCACCTTTTGCCCGGCCTGTTGCCAGCGAGTATTCATAACTTTCCTCACAGTTGACGGAAACGGCTACGTAACGTGAAAGTATCGGAAGTGACATAACGTTCCATCTCGCGTAAACGCGTTTCACTTGCCGCCAGTTCACGGTCGACTTCATCCAGCAATTCGCTGCTGGAAGGTAGCTGCTCACCAAAGGCCATGTTGTCCGGCATTGGATCAAGCGCAAATGACAAAATGATGTAAGCAACCAGGGTAAACAGCGCCAGACCGAAGAAAATCGACAGCACCACCAGGATACGCACCAGTTTTACCGGTACATCAAAATAGTTGGCAATCCCGGCGCAGACGCCGCGGACCATGCCCTGCTGTGGAATACGCCATAATTTTTTATTGAGATTAATGCCCGCCATTAGCGATCCCTCCAGTTCGGATGTTCTGCATCAAGAATAGATTCCAGCGCCTGAATACGTTCGCGCATCCGTTTTGCTTCATCAACCAGTTGCGCTAATCGCTGCTGCTCACTTTGCGACAATTCACTGCGACCAGAACGATTGCTGTAATGCAGCCATAACCAGATCGGTAAAACAAACAGCACAAAAATGGTTAACGGAATAGCCAGAAATAGCGCGCTCATAAGTACTCCTTAGACGATGAGCGGCGGCGCGTTCGGACGCCGCCTGGATGTTATTATTGATTGTCTTGCTTCATTTTGGCTTTTAATTGTGCCAGTTGTTCGCTGATTGCATCATCGGCTTTCAGTTCGGCAAACTGATCGTCCAGCGATTTTTGTTTACCGAAGCTGTGGCTTTCTGCTTCCGCTTCCATCTGGTCAATACGACGTTCGAAAGATTCGAAACGAGCCATTGCTTCATCCAGTTTGCCACTGTCCAGCTGACGACGCACATCGCGCGACGAGTTTGCCGCCTGATGACGTAACATCAATGCCTGCTGGCGAGCGCGTGTTTCGCTCAATTTGTTTTCCAGCTCGCCAATCTCTTTCTTCATGCGTGCCAGCGTATCGTCCACCAGCGTCACTTCATGTTCCAGGGACTTAATCAGATCGGTCAGTTTCTGTTTTTCAATTAACGCTGCACGTGCCAGATCCTCTCTCTCTTTCAGCAGCGCCAGTTCGGCTTTTTCCTGCCATTCAACTTCACGCGCCGACGCTTGTTCAATACGGCGAGTCAGCTGTTTCTTTTCTGCCAACGCACGCGCCGAAGTAGAACGTACTTCAACCAGTGTATCTTCCATCTCCTGGATCATCAGACGCACCAGTTTCTGTGGATCTTCCGCTTTCTCTAACAGAGCGTTGATGTTGGCATTCACGATGTCGGCAAAGCGAGAAAAAATACCCATAATGTTGTCCTCTTGATTTCTGCGTTCAGGATTGTCCTGCTGAACTGTTAATACAATTTGCGTGCCAATTTTTTATCTTTTTGATTTATAAAGATCTGATTGAAGAATCAACAGCAACATGCCAGGATGAATTAGCGAATTACACTAACAAGTGGCGAATTTCATCATGGCCGAATACAAAGATAATTTACTTGGTGAGGCGAACAGCTTTCTCGAAGTGCTGGAACAGGTTTCGCATCTCGCACCGCTGGACAAACCGGTGCTCATCATCGGCGAACGCGGCACCGGTAAAGAGTTGATTGCCAGCCGCCTGCATTATCTCTCCTCCCGTTGGCAAGGGCCGTTTATTTCCCTTAACTGCGCGACGTTAAATGAAAATCTGCTGGATTCCGAACTGTTTGGTCACGAAGCGGGGGCGTTTACCGGTGCGCAAAAACGTCATCCTGGGAGATTTGAACGTGCCGACGGCGGTACGCTATTTCTTGATGAACTCGCTACGGCACCGATGATGGTGCAGGAAAAATTATTGCGTGTGATTGAGTACGGTGAACTGGAGCGCGTTGGCGGTAGCCAGCCGTTGCAGGTGAATGTGCGGTTGGTATGCGCGACGAATGCCGATCTCCCGGCGATGGTCAATGAAGGTACTTTTCGCGCTGACCTGCTCGACCGGCTGGCTTTCGATGTAGTGCAACTGCCGCCCCTGCGCGAGCGCGAAAGCGACATTATGCTGATGGCAGAACACTTTGCCATTCAGATGTGTCGGGAAATCAAGCTGCCTCTGTTCCCGGGGTTTACGGAGCGCGCCAGAGAAACATTGCTGAATTATCGTTGGCCGGGAAATATTCGTGAATTGAAAAACGTGGTGGAACGTTCAGTGTATCGCCACGGCACCAGCGATTATCCGCTTGATGACATCATTATTGATCCCTTTAAACGGCGTCCACCTGAAGAAGCCATCGCCGTTTCAGAAAATACCTCGCTTCCGACGCTGCCGCTGGATTTACGCGAGTTTCAGATGCAGCAGGAAAAAGAGTTGCTGCAACTCAGTTTGCAACAGGGGAAATATAACCAGAAGCGCGCGGCTGAATTACTGGGGTTAACTTATCATCAGTTCCGCGCGTTGTTGAAAAAGCACCAGATTTAGCGAAGTTGAGCAATACAACTTGCCGGATGCGGCGTGAATGCTTTATTCGGCATACATAATCAATACGTCGTTTGCAGGCCTAATAAGCGCAGCGCATCAGACATTATTGCGTTGGGCTATTAATCGCTCAGCGCATCCTGCAAAATTTTCATTGCCGCATCGAATTGCGCATCCGGGATGGTCAGCGGATACAGGAAGCGAATCACGTTGCCGTATGCGCCACAGGTCAGCAGGAGCAGCCCCTGCGCCAGCGCGCGTTGCTGGATTTTCTGTGCAATCGCCGCTGACGGCTCGCCCGTTTGCGGATCGTTAAACTCTGCCGCAATCATCGACCCCAGGCCGCGTACCGCAGCAATGGCCGGAACGCTTTCTTTGGCATCAATCAACGTGTTTTTGAGACGCTGGCCCAGTTGATTCGCGCGTTCGCAGAGTGATTCTTTGTCGATAATATTGAGCACCGCGTGCGCGGCAGCCACCGCCAGCGGGTTCCCGGCGTAGGTGCCACCCAACCCGCCCGGCGCGGGCGCGTCCATAATATTCGCGTTACCGACCACGCCCGAAAGCGGCATCCCGCCCGCGAGGCTTTTCGCCATCGTCATTAAGTCCGGCTTATCGGCGTAATGATCCATGGCAAACAGTTTACCGGTACGCGCAAAGCCGCTTTGCACTTCATCGGCAATCATCACAATACCGTGCTCGTCGCACAGGCGGCGAATGGCGGCAACCAGCTCTTTTGGCGCAACGTTGAAACCGCCCTCGCCCTGCACCGGTTCGAAAATAATGGCCGCGACCTGCTTCGCTTCGATGTCTGATTTAAACAAGCGTTCGATGGCGTCGAGGGAGTCCTGTGTTGAAATGCCGTGTAAATCTGACGGATAAGGTACGTGATACACCGAACCAGGGAACGGGCCGAAGCCGATTTTGTACGGCGCAACTTTTCCGGTCAGCGCCATGGTCATATATGTACGACCGTGGAAGCCACCGCTAAACGCAATCACGCCAGGTCGTCCGGTATGGGCGCGAGCAATTTTCACCGCGTTTTCCACCGCTTCCGCGCCGGTAGTGAAGAATGCGGTTTTAGCCTGCCCGCTCACTGGGGCAAGGGCGTTAATTTTCTCCGCCAGCGTGACGTAGCTTTCGTACGGCACAATCTGATACGCCGTGTGGGTAAACTGTTGCAATTGCTGCTCCACCGCCGCGACCAGATCAGAGTGGCGATGCCCGGTATTCAGCACCGCAATGCCTGCGGCGAAATCGATGTATTCGTTGCCCTCTACGTCCTTCAGCGTAGCGTTTTCTGCCGACTGGGCGAAGAAGTTACACATCACGCCAACCCCGCGTGGGGTAGCAGAAAGACGACGCTGATGGAATTCATTGTTGCTCATGTTTCACACCTTTTGACTCTTCACTGTTAATCGGAAATTAAACGCCCAGACGATCGCGCAGGCTGTAATAAGCCGCGCCCATCGCGGTAAATGGCACGCGCAGCGTGCGCCCGCCGGGGAACGGGTAATGCGGCAGATTGGCGAAGGCATCGAAACGCTCGGCGTCACCGCGCAGCAGTTCAGCAATCAAACGCCCGGCAAGATGGGTACAGGTGACGCCGTGGCCGCTGTAACCCTGCATGTAATAGATGTTGGTATCAAGGCGGCCGAACTGCGGCATGCGCGACAAGGTCAGCAGGAAGTTGCCCGTCCAGCGGTAATCAATTTTCACGCCCTTCAACTGAGGGAAGGTTTTTAGTAGTTTCGGTACCACAAGACGCTCAACGTCATCCGGGTTGCGTGCACCATACACTACACCCCCGCCGTACAGCAGGCGGTTGTCGGCGGTAAGACGGTAGTAATCAAGCAGATAGTTACAGTCTTCCACACAGTAGTTTTTCGGGATCAGCGAACGGGCTAAATCTTCCGACAGCCGTTCGGTGGTGATCACCTGCGTGCCGCACGGCATGCTGCGTTTCGCTAGTTCCGGCTCTACTTTATCGCCCAGATACGCATTCCCGGCGACAATCACATACTTCGCCGTCACCTGACCATTGGCAGTCCGAACCACGGCTGGCGTGGTGTGCTGGATCTGCGTCACGGCGGAAAGCTCATACACGCGCCCGCCGTTCAGGCGGATGGCATCGGCTTCACCAATGGCGAGGTTTAGCGGGTGAATATGCCCACCGCTGTGATCCAGCAGCGCACCAGTGTAGCGATCGCTGGCGACCTCGCGGCGAATAGCGTTGGCGTCCAGCAGCTCCAGCTGTTTATTGCCGTAGCGTTCCCAGTTCTCTTTCTGCTCTTCGAGTGTGGCGAGTTGTTTATCATTCATCGCCACAAACAGACCGCCGGGGCGGTAGTCGCAGTCAATCTGATAACGTTTGATACGTTCGCGGATGATCTCGCCACCCTCGAACATCATGCTGCCGAGCATACGGGCGGTGTCCATGCCGTAGCTTTTTTCGATCACGTCGATGTCGCGGCTGTAGGAGTTCACAAGCTGCCCGCCATTGCGCCCGCTTGCGCCAAAGCCGATGCGTGAGGCTTCGAGAACCACTACGTCAAAGCCCGCTTCCGCCAGATGCAGCGCGGAGGAGAGCCCGGTATAGCCGCCGCCAACCACGCAAACGTCGCAGGTGATTGACTCATTCAGTGTATCGAATGGTGCATATTTATTCGCACTGGCGGCGTAGTAACTGCTGGTATGTTCGGTCATTTCAGGCCTCCAGGCTTATCCAGATGGTTTTCAGTTCAGTGAATTTTTCAAGGGCATGCAGGGATTTGTCGCGACCGTTGCCGCTCTGCTTATAGCCGCCAAACGGCACGGTCATATCGCCGTCGTTGTAGTTATTGACGAAGACGGAACCGGCTTTCAGGCGTCGGCTCATGCGGTGCGCGCGGGAGAGGTCGCGCGTCCATACCGCCGCGCCAAGGCCGTACTGGCTGTCGTTGGCAAGCTGCAGCGCCTGATCTTCTGATGTGAAACGGGTGACCACCAGCACCGGACCGAAAATCTCTTCGCGGCTTAAGGACGCATTCGGGTCCACATCCACGAAGATGGTCGGGCCGATGGCCGCTGCCAGCCCGGCGTTGCGACCATCCAGCAGCAGTTGCCCCTTGCCTTCGCCTTCACGAATAAAGGTGTGTACCGAGTCAGCGTGAGCGCTGTCGATTAAGGTGCCCATGGTGGTTGCGGGATCAAGTGGATGGCCCGGCTGCCAGTTTTGCGCCTGCTGTTTTAACAGGGCTAAGAATTCATCGGCGATGCTCTCTTCCAGTAACAAACGCGTTCCGGCGATGCACACCTGGCCCTGGTTGTAGAAGATGCCTGCGGCGGTGGCGCTTGCCGCTTTTTGCAGATCCGGACAATCGGCGAAAACGATGTTGGCGCTTTTGCCGCCCGCTTCCAGCCAGACACGTTTCATGTTGCTATCACCCGCGTCTTTCAGCAGTTGTTTACCCGTACGCGTGGAGCCGGTAAAGGCGATGGCATCGATATCGTTATGACGCGAAAGCGCCTGCCCCGCTTCATGACCAAAACCCGTCACCACGTTCAACACACCATCCGGCAAGCCTGCTTCTTTCGCCAGCCCCGCGAGACGAATCGCACTGAGCGGTGATTTTTCAGACGGTTTTAGAATCACGCTGTTTCCCGCCGCCAGCGCCGGGCCGAGTTTCCAGCAAGTCAGCAACAGCGGGAAGTTCCACGGCACGATGGCGGCAATCACGCCGACCGGTTCACGCACGATCATCGCCAGCTCATGGCTACTGGTGGTCGCCACTTCGCCATACACTTTGTCGATCGCTTCGGCGTACCAGCGAATGGCGCGCGCCGCGCCGGGAATATCATCACGCAGACTGTGACGAATCCGGTTTGCCGGTGTCGAGAGTTTCCAGCAGTGCCAGCTCTTCGGCGTGGGCTTCCATTAAATCGGCGAGTTTATTCAGTACCGCTTTACGTTTAGCCGGAGAAGAGAGTGACCAGTCGCCGCGTTCAAATACGCCGCGAGCTGCGCTCACCGCACGGTCGATATCGACGCTCTTGCCGCGGGCAATTTTCGCCAGCGGTGCCTGGGTGACCGGATCAACGGTTTCAAAGGTTTCATTTTCCGCCGCAGCAGTATATTCACCGTTAATAAATAAGCGGTTTTCAATGGCGAGGCTTAACGCTTTATCCTGCCAGTAAGCCAGATGATGAAAATTCATTATGACTCCTGTTTCACGTCTATCAGATATATGCAGTTTGTGAACGTCAGGGCGCAGAGATCCCCGGGCTGCATGCCCGTTTATTTCTGGCGACATTCTTTATGGATTGCCGGGCGCATTGCGCTTACCCGGCTTACAGAACAAAAAGATTAAAACGTGGTGGGCGTATGGGCGCTGATAATTCGGCAAATACCTGCCGACGTATTACTGAAACTGTGCGGGATGCCGGTATTAATGGCATAACTTTGCCCCGCGACGAGGTGGTAATCCTGACCATTAATCGTCAGAACAATTTCACCTTCCAGTACTGTGCCTATTTCCTCACCCTGATGCTTAATTCTTTCCCCAGTGGTTGTGCCCGGCTGGTACGTTTCAAAGATCATCGCCAGCGTGCGATTCGGGTTAACGTTATGAACCAGCTTCATTGACACCCCCTGACTGCCCATCTCAATTAAGTCGTCCTGATTAATGACGACCTGCGGCTCATCAGGTTTTTCCGGCTCGGAAAAGAATTCCGAGAGTGACAGACCATACACCTTCAGCAGCTTTTGCAGCGTACTGATGGCAGGGCTGACTTTATCTTGTTCTATCGTACTGATAGCACTGTGAGTCAGCCCGGAGAGTTCGGCGGCACGACGTTGTGAAAGCCCCTGCTGCTGGCGGATTTCCGACAAGCGTTTTCCTGGCGCCAGTCCCTCATCACTCATATTTGCATTTCCTTAAACTGTAGTGGTCAGAGTCGCTGTTTTTCAGCGATATGGTGCTGCCAAGCGGTGATAAAGCCCTCGAACAATATACGCGAAAGCGCGTACTCGCTACTGTTCCATTCCGGGTGCCACTGTACGCCCAGCGCAAAAGGATGATTGATGACGCTAACCGCCTCAACTAAGCCATCCGGCGAGCGAGCTTCAACACGCAACCGTGGGCTAACGACCTTCGCCCCTTGTCCATGTAGAGAGTTTACCCAAAAGTTGCTACATTCAGGTAACAACGCAGACAGTAATCCCCCCTCTTCAACCTGAACTTCATGCGACGGTGCATATTGCTGTTCCACCGGCAGTTCGGGATCTTCCCGATGCTCCAGCAATTCAGGCTGTTCGCACAGCTTGCGATGCAACGAACCACCGGTTGCCACCACCAGTTCTTGTAAACCCCGGCAGATGGCGAAAATGGGGATGCGCCTTTCGAGTGCGGCATTAATTATCGCCATGCTCAGAAGATCACGCCCGGGATCGGCGTCAGGCTCATCGCCGTTTTCACCATATAGGTGCGGCTGCACATTGCTGGGACTACTAGGAAGATAAATGCCATCGAGTTTCGGCAAAAGTTGTTCAAGTAACGACGGTTCCGCCAGCGCATGTGGTAGCGCAATTGGCAAGCCGCCTGCGTGGATGATGGCATTCAGGTACTTTTCTTGCAGAGTCTGGGTCGCATGACCCTTAAGCCTGTTCCTGCACATTACGACACCGATAACCGGATTGTTCATTATATTTTCCATGCTCAATCTCACAAAGTGGACTAAATTATCGCCATTACTGCGCTTTAAATGACCTTTATGTTCAATATTTTTTCAATCTAGCAGTGGATTTTCATTTTTGCAAACCAAATTTAACATTTGACAAACATTTGGTTTGCATACAGATTCGAATGATGGTCATTATATTTTACGCTTTGATAACGAGCGGAAAACAAACCAAAGGCGAAGAATCATGGAAACCAATATCGTTGAAGTAGAGAACTTTGTTCAGCAGTCAGAAGAGAGGCGGGGTAGCGCCTTTACGCAGGAAGTGAAACGCTACCTGGAGCGCTACCCGAATACGCAATATGTTGATGTTTTACTTACTGATTTGAATGGTTGCTTCCGTGGAAAACGTATCCCTGTTTCAAGCCTGAAGAAGCTCGAGAAAGGGTGTTATTTCCCGGCCTCGGTATTTGCAATGGATATTCTGGGCAACGTAGTAGAAGAAGCAGGTCTGGGTCAGGAAATGGGCGAGCCGGATCGTACCTGTGTTCCTGTTCTCGGTTCCTTAACTCCTTCTGCCGCCGATCCAGAGTTTATCGGTCAGATGCTCCTGACCATGGTCGATGAAGATGGCGCTCCCTTTGACGTTGAGCCGCGGAACGTTCTTAACCGCCTGTGGCAGCAGCTGCGCCAGCGCGGATTGTTCCCGGTTGTAGCGGTAGAGCTGGAGTTCTATTTACTGGATCGCCAGCGCGACGCTGAAGGGGATCTGCAACCGCCCTGCGCGCCTGGCACCGATGACCGCAATACACAAAGCCAGGTTTACTCCGTTGATAACCTCAACCACTTCGCCGACGTGCTCAATGATATTGATGAACTGGCGCAGTTGCAGCTGATTCCGGCAGATGGCGCGGTCGCTGAGGCCTCGCCGGGTCAGTTTGAAATCAACCTTTACCATACTGATAACGTGCTGGAAGCCTGCGATGATGCGCTGGCACTAAAACGCCTGGTGCGTCTGATGGCAGAAAAGCATAAGATGCACGCCACTTTTATGGCGAAGCCGTATGAAGAGCACGCGGGCAGCGGGATGCATATCCATATCAGTATGCAAAATAATCGTGGCGAGAATGTGCTTTCTGACACAGAAGGCGAAGATTCGCCGCTGCTGAAAAAGATGCTCGCCGGGATGATTGACCTGATGCCGTCGTCGATGGCGTTGCTGGCACCAAACGTGAACTCGTATCGCCGCTTCCAGCCGGGAATGTATGTGCCGACGCAGGCGTCGTGGGGCCATAACAACCGCACCGTCGCCCTGCGTATTCCGTGCGGTGACCGTCATAATCACCGCGTGGAATATCACGTGGCGGGTGCCGATGCCAACCCATATCTGGTGATGGCAGCGATTTTTGCCGGTATTTTGCATGGCCTTGATAACGAGCTGCCGTTGCAGGAAGAAGTCGAAGGCAACGGGCTGGAACAGGAAGGCTTACCCTTCCCGATTCGCCAGAGCGATGCCCTGGGTGAGTTTATCGAGAATGATCACCTGCGCCGCTATTTAGGCGAACGGTTTTGCCATGTGTATCACGCCTGTAAAAATGATGAGCTGTTGCAGTTTGAGCGCCTCATCACAGAAACAGAAATTGAGTGGATGTTGAAAAACGCGTAATTCCCCTTGCGGGGTTGTTTCATCGGCCTGAGCGGAGCCAGGCCTGACATTTGCTGGTAATCCAGACATTTCCCGGATGTCGCGTTATGGAGCGCAGGCGGCAACGGGCTTCCGTTAACGATTAAGACTGTGACAAGGAAATGAGATGATGCCGATGATTAAATCCCCGCATGGCGAGGGAGGCTGCGTATGCGCCCCTCCTGCTACTGACTGGACTCCGCCCCCTTTGCTTCCCTTGCTAAACAGGTTTGATTTCAGGTCGACACGACCGCAAACCTTATTACGCAGGGGAGGCAGCAATTATGGCTATTAATTCACCACTGAATATTGCTGCGCAACCCGGCAAAACCCGTCTGCGAAAATCACTGAAATTGTGGCAGGTGGTAATGATGGGTCTGGCCTATCTCACGCCGATGACCGTATTTGATACTTTTGGTATTGTCTCCGGCATTAGCGACGGTCACGTTCCGGCGTCCTATTTGCTGGCGCTGGCGGGCGTGCTGTTTACCGCTATCAGCTACGGCAAACTGGTTCGCCAGTTTCCGGAGGCCGGTTCGGCCTATACCTACGCGCAAAAGTCGATTAACCCGCACGTCGGATTTATGGTCGGCTGGTCATCACTGCTGGATTATCTCTTTTTGCCAATGATCAACGTTTTGTTGGCGAAAATCTATCTCTCCGCCCTCTTCCCGGAAGTGCCGCCGTGGGTGTGGGTGGTAACCTTCGTCGCCATTTTAACCGCCGCGAATCTGAAGAGCGTCAACCTGGTCGCTAACTTCAATACCCTGTTTGTACTGGTGCAAATCTCCATCATGGTGGTGTTTATCTTCCTGGTGGTTCAGGGACTGCATAAAGGAGAAGGCGTTGGCACCGTCTGGTCACTTCAGCCGTTTATCAGCGAGAACGCGCACCTGATCCCGATTATTACCGGTGCGACGATTGTCTGTTTCTCGTTCCTCGGTTTCGATGCGGTGACCACGCTTTCGGAAGAGACGCCGGACGCCGCACGCGTGATCCCGAAAGCCATCTTCCTGACGGCGGTATACGGCGGCGTTATCTTTATCGCGGCGTCGTTCTTTATGCAGCTGTTCTTTCCCGATATCAGCCGCTTTAAAGACCCGGACGCCGCACTGCCTGAAATTGCGCTGTACGTCGGCGGCAAGCTCTTTCAGTCGATTTTCCTCTGCACCACGTTTGTGAACACATTAGCGTCTGGCCTGGCTTCACATGCCAGCGTGTCGCGTCTGCTGTATGTGATGGGGCGTGACAATGTGTTTCCAGAGCGCGTGTTTGGCTATGTGCACCCAAAATGGCGGACTCCGGCACTCAACGTCATTATGGTCGGGATTGTCGCGCTGTCGGCGCTGTTCTTTGATTTAGTCACCGCGACAGCACTGATTAACTTCGGTGCTCTGGTGGCGTTTACCTTCGTGAATCTGTCGGTGTTTAATCATTTCTGGCGGCGTAAAGGAATGAATAAAAGCTGGAAGGATCACTTCCACTATTTGCTGATGCCGCTGGTTGGCGCGCTGACGGTGGGTGTGCTGTGGGTTAACCTAGAGTCAACGTCACTGACACTCGGTCTGGTATGGGCTTCGTTAGGCGGCGCATATTTGTGGTACCTGATCCGCCGCTATCGCAAAGTGCCGCTGTACGAAGGTGACAGAACGCCGGTGAGCGAAACGTAATAGCCGGATGCGCGGCGCATTATCCTGCCTGAGGGTAACGCGCCGCGCCATTAACTATAAAAAGATGTATGACCCGGATCACGAGTGCTATCATCCGCCCTTATGCTTAGCGCATTAACCCCAGGGGCAAATAATGAACCACGATATCCCGCTAAAATATTTTGATATTGCCGATGAGTACGCGACCGAATGCGCAGAGCCTGTCGCAGAGGCTGAACGCACACCGCTGGCCCACTACTTCCAGTTACTGCTCACCCGTTTGATGAACAATGAAGAGATCAGCGAAGAAGCCCAACATGAAATGGCTGCTGAAGCGGGGATTAATCCCGTACGCATTGATGAGATCGCAGAGTTTTTGAATCAATGGGGTAATGAGTAATTATTTAATTGCAGACGATCGGTCAGTATCGTTGTCCGGATAAAGCGTTCACGCCGCATCCGGCTAACAATGACACGCACTGCAGCGTGCTTTAATGGGTTTCTCACGATCGTACCGCTCTGCTCCTCGCTAAGTTGTTCTGTGAGTTATAGTTATAGAGAAATCACGGGTACGAATGTTGAACAGATGGCGACGCCACCTGTTCAACGACCAACCACACGGCCCTCATTACGACCCCTGAACACAAACGGTAATGGCAAATGTCATTAAATATTAGTAAGATAGCCTCTTTACATAAAATCCCTTAATATTATGCGCCAGGTATTATCGTCTCTTTTGGTGATTGCTGGACTTGTGAGTGGTCAGGCAATCGCCGCGCCTGAATCCCCCCCGCATGCTGATATCCGCGACAGCGGTTTTGTCTATTGCGTCAGCGGGCAAGTCAACACCTTTAACCCATCCAAAGCGAGCAGTGGGTTAATTGTCGATACCCTTGCCGCCCAGTTTTATGATCGACTGCTGGATGTCGATCCCTATACCTATCGCCTGATGCCGGAACTTGCCGAAAGCTGGGAAGTACTCGACAACGGCGCGACCTATCGCTTCCACCTGCGTCGCGATGTTCCGTTTCAAAAAACCGACTGGTTTACTCCCACTCGTAAAATGAATGCCGACGATGTGGTGTTTACCTTCCAGCGAATTTTTGACCGCAACAACCCGTGGCATAACGTCAACGGCAGCAACTTCCCCTACTTCGACAGCCTGCAATTTGCCGATAACGTGAAAAGCGTCCGCAAACTGGATAATCATACCGTTGAGTTCCGACTCGCCCAGCCGGATGCTTCTTTTTTGTGGCACCTCGCAACCCATTATGCTTCGGTCATGTCGGCAGAATATGCCCGGAAGTTAGAGAAAGAAGATCGCCAGGAGCAACTCGACCGTCAACCGGTCGGCACCGGTCCGTATCAGTTGTCGGAATACCGCGCCGGGCAATTTATTCGCCTACAACGTCATGATGACTTCTGGCGCGGTAAACCGTTAATGCCGCAGGTAGTGGTGGATTTAGGCTCCGGCGGCACCGGACGTCTGTCGAAACTCCTGACCGGGGAATGCGACGTTCTGGCCTGGCCTGCTGCCAGCCAGCTATCCATTTTGCGTGACGACCCGCGCTTGCGTTTAACGCTGCGTCCTGGGATGAACGTCGCCTATCTGGCATTTAACACCGCCAAACCGCCGCTAAATAATCCCGCTGTCCGCCATGCACTGGCACTGGCGATTAATAACCAGCGCCTGATGCAATCCATCTATTATGGTACGGCTGAAACGGCGGCCTCTATTTTACCGCGCGCCTCGTGGGCCTATGACAACGAGGCTAAAATTACTGAATACAATCCGGCGAAATCGCGCGAACAGTTGAAGGCGTTGGGGCTGGAAAACTTAACGCTGAAACTGTGGGTGCCCACACGTTCGCAGGCGTGGAACCCCAGTCCACTGAAAACTGCCGAACTGATTCAGGCGGATATGGCGCAGGTTGACGTAAAAGTGGTGATTGTGCCGGTAGAAGGTCGCTTTCAGGAGGCGCGGTTGATGGATATGAGCCATGATCTGACGTTATCCGGTTGGGCGACGGACAGTAACGACCCGGACAGTTTCTTCCGTCCGTTACTGAGCTGCGCGGCAATTCATTCACAGACCAACCTCGCCCACTGGTGCGATCCGAAATTCGACAGCGTGTTGCGTAAGGCGCTCTCCTCGCAGCAGCTGGCAGCGCGTATTGAAGCCTATGACGAAGCGCAGAGTATTCTGGCGCAGGAATTACCTATTCTGCCGCTGGCGTCGTCATTGCGTTTGCAGGCCTATCGGTACGATATCAAAGGTCTGGTACTTAGCCCGTTTGGTAACGCCTCCTTTGCTGGGGTGTATCGCGAGAAACAGGATGAGGTGAAAAAACCATGATTATCTTCACCTTACGCCGCATTTTGTTATTGATTGTCACCTTGTTCCTGCTGACCTTCGTTGGCTTCAGCTTGAGCTATTTCACTCCACACGCGCCGTTACAAGGCGCGTCACTGTGGAATGCCTGGGTGTTCTGGTTTAATGGCCTGATCCACTGGGATTTTGGTGTTTCCAGCATTAACGGTCAACCAATTGCCGAACAGTTAAAAGAGGTCTTCCCGGCGACGATAGAACTGTGCATCCTCGCCTTCGGTTTTGCGCTGATTGTTGGCATCCCCGTGGGGATGATTGCCGGGATTACGCGCCATAAGTGGCAGGATAACTTGATCAACGCCATCGCCTTACTGGGCTTTTCAATCCCGGTGTTCTGGCTGGCGCTTCTGTTGACACTGTTTTGTTCACTCACGCTAGGTTGGTTGCCCGTTTCAGGGCGTTTCGATCTGCTCTACGAAGTGAAACCGATTACCGGTTTTGCGTTGATTGATGCCTGGCTTTCGGACTCACCATGGCGGGATGAAATGATCATGAGCGCAATCCGCCATATGATATTGCCCGTGATCACCCTGTCGGTTGCGCCAACAACTGAAGTGATCCGCCTGATGCGTATCAGCACTATTGAAGTGTATGACCAGAACTATGTAAAAGCGGCGGCGACCCGCGGTTTGTCGCGCTTTACTATTTTGCGTCGCCACGTTCTGCATAACGCGTTACCGCCGGTTATTCCTCGCCTGGGCTTACAGTTTTCCACCATGCTGACGCTGGCGATGATCACCGAAATGGTTTTTAGCTGGCCGGGTTTAGGGCGCTGGTTAATTAACGCCATCCGCCAGCAGGATTACGCAGCCATTTCCGCCGGAGTGATGGTGTGTGGCTCACTGGTCATTATTGTTAACGTGATTTCTGATATTTTGGGTGCCATGGCTAACCCTCTGAAACATAAGGAATGGTATGCCTTACGATAGCGTATACAGCGAAAAGCGCCCGCCGGGCACGCTGCGTACCGCCTGGCGCAAATTTTATAGTGACGCCTCTGCGATGGTCGGCCTGTACGGCTGCGCGGGACTGGCTGTACTGTGTATTTTTGGCGGCTGGTTTGCGCCTTACGGCATCGACCAGCAATTTCTCGGTTATCAATTATTGCCGCCATCATGGTCGCGCTATGGCGAAGTTTCTTTCTTCCTGGGGACTGACGACCTCGGACGTGATGTTTTAAGCCGTTTACTGAGCGGAGCTGCGCCAACCGTGGGTGGCGCATTTGTGGTGACGCTTGCCGCGACGATCTGTGGCCTGGTACTGGGCACCTTCGCCGGGGCGACACACGGCCTCCGCTCAGCGGTGCTTAACCATATTCTGGATACCTTACTGGCGATCCCTTCGCTGCTGTTGGCAATTATCGTTGTAGCGTTTGCCGGACCGAGTTTGTCCCACGCTATGTTTGCTGTCTGGCTGGCATTGCTGCCGCGTATGGTACGTTCGATTTACAGCATGGTGCATGACGAACTGGAAAAAGAGTACGTTATCGCCGCCCGTCTGGATGGCGCATCAACGCTGAATATTCTCTGGTTTGCTGTGATGCCAAACATCACCGCCGGGCTGGTCACCGAGATCACCCGCGCACTGTCGATGGCAATTCTCGATATCGCCGCGCTGGGCTTTCTCGATCTCGGCGCACAACTCCCCTCGCCTGAATGGGGAGCGATGCTCGGTGATGCGCTGGAACTGATTTATGTCGCCCCGTGGACTGTCATGCTGCCAGGTGCGGCAATTATGATTAGCGTGTTGTTGGTTAACCTCCTTGGCGATGGCGTTCGTCGTGCGATTATTGCGGGGGTGGAATAATGCCATTACTCGATATTCGTAACCTGACCATTGAATTTAAAACCGGTGATGAGTGGGTTAAAGCCGTCGACCGGGTAAGTATGACCTTAACCGAAGGTGAAATCCGCGGTCTTGTTGGTGAATCCGGTTCCGGCAAGAGTTTGATTGCGAAAGCGATTTGTGGGGTGAATAAAGATAACTGGCGTGTTACTGCTGACCGTATGCGTTTTGATGATATCGATTTGCTGCGTCTCTCCGCACGCGAACGGCGCAAACTGGTTGGCCATAACGTGTCGATGATTTTCCAGGAACCGCAGTCGTGTCTTGACCCTTCAGAACGTGTGGGTCGCCAGTTGATGCAAAACATCCCAGCCTGGACCTATAAAGGCCGTTGGTGGCAGCGTTTTGGCTGGCGCAAACGCCGTGCCATTGAACTGCTGCACCGCGTGGGGATTAAAGATCACAAAGATGCGATGCGCAGTTTTCCCTATGAGTTGACCGAAGGTGAATGTCAGAAAGTGATGATAGCCATTGCACTGGCGAATCAACCGCGTCTGCTGATTGCTGACGAACCGACAAACTCAATGGAGCCAACAACCCAGGCGCAAATCTTTCGCCTGCTGACGCGTCTCAACCAAAACAGCAATACCACTATTTTGCTTATCAGCCATGACTTACAAATGCTTAGCCAATGGGCGGATAAAATTAACGTGCTTTACTGCGGTCAAACAGTGGAAACCGCGCCGAGTAAGGAGTTGGTGACGATGCCACATCATCCTTATACCCAGGCGCTGATCCGCGCGATACCAGACTTCGGCAGCGCGATGCCGCATAAAAGTCGCCTCAATACTCTACCCGGCGCTATCCCATTGCTGGAACAGTTACCGATTGGTTGTCGTCTGGGGCCACGTTGCCCGTATGCACAACGAGAATGCATTGTGACGCCACGTTTGACGGGGGCGAAAAATCATCTCTATGCCTGTCATTTCCCGCTGAACATGGAGAAAGAGTGAGATGATCGAAACGCTGCTTGAAGTGCGTAATTTAAGTAAAACGTTCCGCTACCGGACCGGTTGGTTTCGTCGTCAGACCGTAGAAGCGGTAAAACCCTTGAGCTTTACGCTACGTGAAGGCCAGACACTGGCGATTATTGGCGAGAATGGTTCGGGTAAATCCACACTGGCAAAAATGCTGGCGGGAATGATAGAACCTACCAGCGGCGAGTTATTGATTGACGATCATCCGCTGCATTTTGGCGATTATTCCTTCCGTAGTCAGCGTATTCGCATGATTTTTCAGGATCCTTCGACCTCGTTGAATCCCCGTCAACGTATCTCACAAATTCTGGATTTTCCACTGCGCCTGAACACCGACCTGGAACCGGAACAGCGTCGCAAACAGATTATTGAAACGATGCGTATGGTTGGGCTGCTACCGGATCACGTCAGTTACTATCCGCATATGTTGGCACCCGGACAAAAACAGCGTCTGGGTCTGGCGCGCGCGCTGATATTGCGCCCAAAAGTCATTATTGCCGATGAAGCCCTCGCTTCACTGGATATGTCGATGCGTTCGCAGTTGATTAATCTGATGCTGGAGTTACAGGAAAAACAGGGCATTTCGTATATTTATGTTACCCAGCATATCGGAATGATGAAGCACATTAGCGACCAGGTGCTGGTGATGCATCAGGGCGAGGTTGTCGAGCGAGGCAGCACCGCGGATGTGCTGGCATCGCCGCTGCATGAACTCACCAAACGGCTGATTGCCGGGCACTTTGGCGAAGCATTGACAGCGGATGCGTGGCGTAAAGATCGCTAATTTTCTGAATCCTCCTTCCAGATTATTCACCTCATTCTGACAAGAGATTAAATCTTGTCAGAATGAGGTGATGGATAAAATAAAATCAAATGCGCGTGATTTAAGACGCAATCTCACTTTGCAGGAACGAAAGCTCTGGCGATATCTTCGCAGCCGACGTTTTGGTGATTTCAAATTTCGCCGTCAACATCCGGTGGGGAGCTACATTCTCGATTTTGCTTGCTGCTCGGCGCGCGTAGTCGTTGAGCTGGATGGTGGGCAGCATGATTTGGCAGTTGCCTATGATACCAGGCGCACTAGCTGGCTTGAGTCGCAGGGCTGGACCGTGCTGCGTTTCTGGAATAACGAGATTGATTGTAATGAGGAGGCGGTGCTGGAGATTATTCTGCAGGAACTGAACCGCCGGTCACCCTCACCCTGAAAGGGCGAGGGGGCCGACCGAGCCGAATAGCTGTTGTGGTGAAAACATGGAGACAGTGCTGGAGAATATTCGGCAAGGTCTGAACCATCCCAGCCATCGCCATAAAAGGGTTAGGGGCTGTATGAGCCTGTTTGTTGCTGGGGTAACAATATTTGCACAATATGGTCCCCTCGCCCCTCTGGGGAGAGGGTTAGGGTAAGGGGAAAAGCGCCCCCCCTGCCGCAGCCTGCTCCGGTCGGACCTGGCAACTATAGCTACTCACAGCCAGGTTGATTATAATAACCGTTTATCTGTTCGTACTGTTTACTAAAACGACGAATCGCCTGATTTTCAGGCACAACAAGCATCAACAATAAGGATTAAAGCTATGGGTTTTCTTTCCGGTAAGCGCATTCTGGTAACCGGTGTTGCCAGCAAACTGTCCATCGCCTACGGTATCGCTCAGGCGATGCACCGCGAAGGAGCTGAACTGGCATTCACCTACCAGAACGACAAACTGAAAGGCCGCGTAGAAGAATTTGCCGCTCAATTGGGTTCTGACATCGTTCTGCAGTGCGATGTTGCAGAAGATGCCAGCATCGACACCATGTTCGCTGAACTGGGGAAAGTTTGGCCGAAATTTGACGGTTTCGTACACTCTATTGGTTTTGCACCTGGCGATCAGCTGGATGGTGACTATGTTAACGCCGTTACCCGTGAAGGCTTCAAAATTGCCCACGACATCAGCTCCTACAGCTTCGTTGCAATGGCAAAAGCTTGCCGCTCCATGCTGAATCCGGGTTCTGCCCTGCTGACCCTTTCCTACCTTGGCGCTGAGCGCGCTATCCCGAACTACAACGTTATGGGTCTGGCAAAAGCGTCTCTGGAAGCGAACGTGCGCTATATGGCGAACGCGATGGGTCCGGAAGGTGTGCGTGTTAACGCCATCTCTGCTGGTCCGATCCGTACTCTGGCGGCCTCCGGTATCAAAGACTTCCGCAAAATGCTGGCTCATTGCGAAGCCGTTACCCCGATTCGCCGTACCGTTACTATTGAAGATGTGGGTAACTCTGCGGCATTCCTGTGCTCCGATCTCTCTGCCGGTATCTCCGGTGAAGTAGTCCACGTTGACGGCGGTTTCAGCATCGCTGCAATGAACGAACTCGAACTGAAATAATCGTTCTGTTGGTAAAGATGGGCGGCGTTCTGCCGCCCGCGTTATCTCTGTTATACCTTTCTGATATTTGTTATCGCCGATCCGTCTTTCTCCCCTTCCCGCCTTGCGTCAGGATAACGATTTCCTTTACGACCAAGGAGCGCCCATGGAACAACGCCACATCACCGGCAAAAGCCACTGGTATCATGAAACGCAATCCAGTACTACGGAGTATGACGTTCTGCCTCTGGTCCCGGAAGCCGCAAAGGTCAGCGATCCCTTTCTGCTCGACGTGATCCTTGATGAAGAGACGCTGGCCCCCTTCCTTTCATGGCTGGTCCCTGCGCGCGTTCTTGCAGTGGAGTTGTTCCCTGACCAGCTTACCGTGACCCGTTCACAAACCTTCACCGCTTATGAACGCTTGTCGACGGCCCTGACGGTTGCTCAGGTTTGCGGCGTCCAGCGGTTATGTAACTACTATTCGGCGCGACTTACGCCGCTCCCCGGACCTGATTCCTCCAGGGAAAATAATCATCGGTTGGCACAAATCACGCAATATGCCCGCCAACTGGCTAGCTCGCCTGCTATTATCGACAACCGATCGCGCCAGCATCTGAATGACGTCGGTCTTACTGTCTGGGACTGTGTGATCATTAACCAAATCATTGGTTTTATTGGCTTTCAGGCGCGGACAATTGCGACATTTCAGGCTTATCTCGGGCATCCGGTACGCTGGTTACCCGGGCTGGCGATACAAAACTACGCCGACGCGTCACTGTTTGCTGATGAATCAATACGCTGGCGAAGCAGCTATGAGGTGGAAAAACTACCTGAAGAGCACACAAAAAGTTCAACTGCAGAACTTTGCCAACTGGCCGAAACACACTCTCTCCACCCTATTTCACTTTCCCTTCTCGAAAAGTTGTTAAACAGCACACGGGTCAATACACAGCCGGATAATCAGCTTGCGGCGTTGTTATGCGCGCGTATAAATGGCAGTCCTGCTTGTTTTTCCACCTGTATGGATTCATCAAATGAATATAAAAAAATCAGCACCCTTCTGCGCAAGGGCGAAAATGAAATTAACCGATGGGCTGACCGTCATTCTGTTGAGCGCGCTACCGTTCAGGCGATACAATGGCTGACCCGAGCACCCGATCGCTTTAGCGCCGCCCAGTTCAGCCCTTTACTCGAACACGAAAAATCATCAACGCAGATTATTAATCTGCTGGTATGGAGCGGGCTGTGTGGCTGGATAAATCGCTTAAAAATCGCGTTGGGTGAGACATATTAACCTTGCCGCGTCAGACAGATTCGCGTAAAACTGTCAGCCGCTCTAATGGCCACCAAAATAGACAATTATGTTTCAGGACAACCCGCTGCTAGCGCAGCTTAAACAGCAACTGCATTCCCAGACGCCACGCGCTGAAGGGGTGGTAAAAGCCACAGAAAAAGGCTTTGGCTTCCTGGAAGTCGACGCACAAAAAAGTTATTTCATTCCGCCGCCGCAGATGAAAAAAGTCATGCATGGCGACCGAATTATCGCGGTGATCCACAGTGAAAAAGAACGTGAATCCGCAGAGCCAGAAGAACTGGTTGAACCGTTCCTGACTCGTTTCGTGGGTAAAGTTCAGGGCAAAAATGACCGTCTGACCATCGTTCCTGATCATCCACTTTTAAAAGACGCCATTCCTTGCCGCGCAGCCCGTGGCCTGAACCACGAGTTTAAAGAAGGCGACTGGGCGGTTGCCGAAATGCGCCGTCATCCGCTGAAAGGCGATCGTTCTTTCTATGCTGAACTGACACAATACATCACTTTTGGCGACGACCACTTTGTACCGTGGTGGGTTACCCTTGCGCGCCATAATCTGGAAAAAGAAGCACCAGACGGCGTCGCTACCGAAATGCTCGATGAAGGTCTGGTTCGTGAAGATCTGACCTCGCTGGATTTTGTCACCATCGACAGTGCCAGCACTGAAGATATGGATGACGCCCTTTTCGCTAAGGCGCTGCCGGATGACAAACTTCAGCTGATTGTGGCGATTGCCGATCCAACCGCGTGGATTGCTGAAGGCAGCAAGCTGGACAAAGCCGCGAAAATTCGCGCATTCACCAACTATCTGCCTGGCTTCAACATCCCTATGCTGCCTCGCGAGCTTTCTGACGATCTCTGCTCACTGCGCGCCAATGAAGTCCGCCCGGTACTGGCATGCCGCATGACGCTCTCCGCTGATGGCACCATTGAAGATAATATCGAATTCTTTGCCGCCACCATCGAATCCAAAGCGAAGCTGGTGTATGACCAGGTTTCTGACTGGCTGGAAAATACCGGTGACTGGAAGCCTGAAAGTGAAGCAATTGCCGAACAAGTCCGTTTGCTAGCGCAAATTTGCCAACGCCGCGGCGAGTGGCGTCATAACCACGCACTGGTGTTTAAAGATCGCCCGGATTACCGCTTTATTCTCGGTGAAAAAGGTGAAGTGCTGGATATCGTCGCCGAGCCTCGTCGCATTGCCAACCGTATCGTCGAAGAAGCGATGATTGCCGCTAACATTTGTGCGGCCCGCGTACTGCGCGATAAGCTCGGTTTTGGCATCTATAACGTGCATATGGGCTTTGATCCGGCGAATGCCGACGCGCTGGCAGCGTTGCTGAAAACGCACGGTCTGCATGTCGATGCCGAAGAAGTACTCACGCTGGACGGTTTCTGCAAACTGCGTCGTGAACTGGATGCGCAACCAACTGGTTTCCTCGACAGCCGCATTCGTCGCTTCCAGTCATTTGCTGAAATTAGCACTGAACCCGGTCCTCACTTTGGCCTCGGTCTGGAAGCATACGCCACCTGGACTTCGCCGATCCGTAAATATGGCGACATGATCAACCACCGTCTGCTGAAAGCGGTTATCAAAGGCGAAACTGCGACGCGTCCGCAGGATGAAATCACTGTCCAAATGGCCGAACGTCGCCGTCTCAACCGGATGGCAGAACGTGATGTTGGCGACTGGTTATACGCACGCTTCCTGAAAGATAAAGCCGGGACCGGCACCCGTTTCGCGGCGGAAATTGTCGATATCAGCCGTGGCGGCATGCGTGTGCGTTTGGTTGATAACGGCGCTATCGCCTTTATTCCGGCACCTTTCTTACACGCTGTGCGCGATGAACTGGTTTGCAGCCAGGAAAACGGCACTGTACAAATTAAAGGTGAAACGGTTTACAAAGTAACTGACGTTATTGACGTCACCATTGCCGAAGTCCGCATGGAAACCCGCAGCATTATTGCGCGCCCGGTCGCGTAATCTCCTTTCACGGCCCATTCCTCATGGATGGGCCGTTTATTTCCCCGCTCTACCTTCGTTATATCCAGGCAGATTTTTTAACTGACTTTCGTTTGAAAACTGGCGTTTTTCCAAAACTGGATTACAAATAAATATATAAAAAACAATGCGTTTATCCGCCGTTAATTTCATGTAAGTCATGTTGTTCCTTTTATTTAACCGCGGACTCCGCTGTTAACCGGAGGATATGCATCATGAAAACCGTTAGGGAGTCCACAACGTTGTACAACTTTCTCGGATCGCACAATCCATACTGGCGGTTGACGGAAAGCAGCGATGCTTTGCGCTTTTCTACCACCAAAACCACAGAACCTGATCGTACATTGCAGTTATCTGCCGAACAGGCTGCTCGCATCAGGGAAATGACGGTCATCACCTCCAGCCTGATGATGAGTCTGACCGTCGATGAAAGCGATCTTTCTGTGCATCTGGTAGGACGAAAAATCAATAAACGGGAATGGGCTGGCAACGCGTCTGCATGGCATGACACACCGGCGGTTGCTCGTGATTTATCACACGGGCTTTCCTTTGCTGAGCAGGTAGTTTCTGAAGCACATTCCGCAATAGTGATTCTCGACAGCCGGGGGAATATCCAACGCTTCAATCGGTTATGTGAAGATTACACAGGGTTGAAAGAACACGACGTCATTGGGCAAAGCGTGTTTAAACTGTTTATGAGCCGTCGTGAAGCTGCGGCATCCAGGCGCAATAACCGTGTATTTTTTCGAAGCGGCAATGCATATGAAGTCGAACTGTGGATACCAACACGTAAAGGCCAGCGGCTGTTTCTGTTTCGCAATAAATTTGTCCACAGCGGCAGTGGCAAAAACGAGATTTTTTTAATCTGTTCCGGTACCGACATTACCGAAGAGCGCCGCACTCAGGAGCGACTGCGTATTCTGGCAAATACCGACAGTATCACCGGACTGCCGAATCGTAACGCAATGCAGGAGTTAATCGATCACGCTATTAATCAGGCAGATAACAATAAAGTTGGGGTTGTGTATCTTGATTTGGATAATTTTAAAAAGGTCAACGACGCCTATGGGCATTTGTTTGGTGACCAGTTATTACGCGACGTGTCATTGGCTATTTTAAGCTGTCTCGAACATGACCAGGTGTTGGCGCGTCCAGGTGGCGATGAGTTTCTGGTACTGGCATCCAATACCTCACAAAGCGCGCTGGAAGCAATGGCATCACGAATTTTGACCCGCTTACGCCTCCCCTTTCGTATTGGTTTAATTGAAGTTTATACCAGCTGTTCAGTAGGTATTTCGCTCTCTCCCGAACATGGTTCGGACAGCGCGACTATTATTCGTCACGCCGACACAGCAATGTACACAGCGAAGGAAGGCGGACGAGGACAATTTTGCGTTTTTACTCCAGAAATGAATCAGCGGGTATTTGAATATCTCTGGCTGGATACCAACTTGCGTAAAGCACTGGAAAACGATCAGTTGGTTATCGAAAATCACCTAGCGTGGCGAAGTGCGCAGTCTGGAAGCACTAGTACGTTGGCAGTCACCTGAACGTGGGTTGATTCCACCGTTGGACTTCATTTCCTACGCCGAAGAGTCAGGGCTAATTGTGCCTTTAGGCCGTTGGGTGATTCTCGATGTCGTACGCCAGGTGGCAAAGTGGCGGGATAAAGGCATAAACCTGCGAGTGGCGGTAAATATTTCTGCACGTCAGCTCGCCGATCAAACCATTTTCACCGCCCTGAAACAGGTTCTCCAGGAACTCAATTTTGAATACTGCCCTATAGATGTTGAACTGACAGAGAGTTGTCTGATTGAGAATGATGAACTGGCACTGTCTGTTATTCAACAATTTAGCCAACTAGGTGCGCAAGTGCATCTGGATGATTTTGGTACCGGCTACTCTTCACTTTCGCAACTGGCGCGCTTTCCGATCGATGCCATCAAACTTGACCAGGTTTTTGTTCGAGATATTCACAAACAACCTGTCTCGCAGTCACTGGTCCGGGCGATCGTCGCTGTGGCCCAGGCATTGAATCTTCAGGTGATCGCCGAAGGTGTAGAGAGTGCAAAGGAAGATGCTTTTTTAACCAAGAACGGGATCAATGAGCGGCAAGGATTTTTGTTTGCCAAACCGATGCCCGCCGTCGCCTTCGAACGCTGGTATAAACGCTATCTGAAGCGCGCATAAGTAGATGAATATATATACTTAGCGCTATATCCCGTCATTATATATCGTATTCCTGGATGATAATTAGCCGTTGCTGTTAAACACTTCTCTTTTAGCGGCAATTTTTGCATTATTCATTTTCCCCCTTTTGCTATAAGGATGTCCTTGATGTCTGAATTTGATGCCCAGCGCGTTGCCGAACGTATTGATATTGTGTTAGATATCCTTGTGGCAGGCGATTACCACTCTGCGATCCATAATCTCGAGATACTTAAAGCAGAACTCTTGCGCCAGGTTGCTGAATCTACGCCAGACATCCCGAAGACACCGTGGGAGATTTAACAATCGTGCCTTCAGGTTTTCCTATTTGAGGATGCCCGGCGCGTCAGTATTTTTTTATTTAGTATTATAACGTTATAAGAATTACAGCGATGAATTCCCGACAACAAACTATTCTACAGATGGTCATTGACCAGGGTCAGGTTAGCGTAACCGATCTGGCAAAAGCCACTGGAGTTTCTGAAGTTACCATTCGCCAGGATCTCAACACCCTCGAAAAACTGAGTTACCTCCGCCGTGCACATGGCTTTGCAGTTTCGCTTGATAGTGATGACGTCGAAACCCGTATGATGAGCAACTATACGCTGAAGCGTGAACTCGCCGAGTTTGCCGCGTCACTGGTTCAACCGGGCGAAACCATCTTTATCGAAAATGGCAGCAGCAATGCCCTGCTCGCCCGGACTCTGGGGGAGCAGAAGAAAAATGTCACTATCATCACGGTCAGCAGCTACATCGCGCATTTGCTGAAAGACGCGCCTTGTGAAGTCATTTTGCTCGGTGGCGTGTACCAGAAAAAAAGCGAAAGTATGGTTGGCCCTTTGACACGCCAGTGCATCCAGCAGGTACATTTCAGCAAAGCATTTATTGGTATTGATGGCTGGCAACCTGAAACTGGATTCACCGGTCGCGATATGATGCGCACCGATGTGGTCAATGCCGTGCTGGAAAAAGAGTGCGAAGCGATAGTCCTGACTGACAGCTCGAAATTTGGTGCTGTACATTCATACTCCATCGGTCCCGTTGAGCGATTCAATCGCGTGATTACCGATTCGAAAATACGCGCCAGCGATCTGATGCATCTTGAGCACAGTAAACTCACCGTTCACGTCGTTGACATTTAACCATTTCCCTTCTCTACGGATGATTTGCAGTTTGGCAAATCATCCGCTCTAAGATGATTCCTGGTTGATAATTAAGACTATTTACCTGTTATTAACACTCTCAAGATATAAAATTATTATCAGCGATATAACAGGAAGTAATTATCACGTGCGTGAT
>NZ_JBQZXE010000039.1:0-28034 GCF_053555855.1 Shigella sp. SIG3 | reverse complement strand
TTCATTGATATAACCGATTTTATGCCCGGAAAAGAGAATTATGATGCCAGGCTCGTACATCACCGGTGTACGTGCGAAAGGCGTCTCGCCATACAACAAACGCACATCGGGCAACAGTTCTGACAAACTATTTTCTTTATTTTTCAGTTTATTAACTTTATCCGCCAGCAAGCGACAAATCTCTTCACGTTTCATATCGCGTAATTTCTTAGGAATAATGCGGCAATTTGATTGTGCGCAATTTTGTAGCATTTCTCCAGCACTCTGGAGAAATAGGCAAGACATTGGCAGAAATGAGCATTGAGAGCTAGGGCGCTGGCGATCACAATGAAAAACATCAGGCAGATCGTTCTCTGCCCTCATATTGGCCCAGCAAAGGGAGCAAGTAATGAACAACTTTAATCTGCACACCCCAACCCGCATTCTGTTTGGTAAAGGCGCAATCGCTGGTTTACGCGAACAAATTCCTCACGATGCTCGCGTATTGATTACCTACGGTGGCGGCAGCGTGAAAAAAACCGGCGTTCTCGATCAAGTTCTGGATGCCCTGAAAGGCATGGACGTGCTGGAATTTGGCGGTATTGAGCCAAACCCGGCTTATGAAACGCTGATGAACGCCGTGAAACTGGTTCGCGAACAGAAAGTGACTTTCCTGCTGGCGGTTGGCGGCGGTTCTGTACTGGACGGCACCAAATTTATCGCCGCAGCGGCTAACTATCCGGAAAATATCGATCCGTGGCACATTCTGCAAACGGGCGGTAAAGAGATTAAAAGCGCCATCCCGATGGGCTGTGTGCTGACGCTGCCAGCAACCGGTTCAGAATCCAACGCAGGCGCGGTGATCTCCCGTAAAACCACAGGCGACAAGCAGGCGTTCCATTCTGCACATGTTCAGCCGGTATTTGCCGTGCTCGATCCGGTTTATACCTACACCCTGCCGCCGCGTCAGGTGGCTAACGGCGTAGTGGACGCCTTTGTACACACCGTGGAACAGTATGTTACCAAACCGGTTGATGCCAAAATTCAGGACCGTTTCGCAGAAGGCATTTTGCTGACGCTAATCGAAGATGGTCCGAAAGCCCTGAAAGAGCCAGAAAACTACGATGTGCGCGCCAACGTCATGTGGGCGGCGACTCAGGCGCTGAACGGTTTGATTGGCGCTGGCGTACCGCAGGACTGGGCAACGCATATGCTGGGCCACGAACTGACTGCGATGCACGGTCTGGATCACGCGCAAACACTGGCTATCGTCCTGCCTGCACTGTGGAATGAAAAACGCGAGACCAAGCGCGCTAAGCTGCTGCAATATGCTGAACGCGTCTGGAACATCACTGAAGGTTCCGACGATGAGCGTATTGACGCCGCGATTGCCGCAACCCGCAATTTCTTTGAGCAATTAGGCGTGCCGACCCACCTCTCCGACTACGGTCTGGACGGCAGCTCCATCCCGGCTTTGCTGAAAAAACTGGAAGAGCACGGCATGACCCAACTGGGCGAAAATCATGACATTACGTTGGATGTCAGCCGCCGTATATACAAAGCCGCCCGCTAAGCTTTTTACGCCTCAAACTTTCGTTTTCGGGCATTTCGTCCAGACTTAAGTTCACAACACCTCACCGGAGCCTGCTCCGGTGAGTTCATATAAAGGAGGAACGTATGGCTAATCCAACCGTTATTAAGCTACAGGATGGCAATGTCATGCCCCAGCTGGGACTGGGCGTCTGGCAAGCAAGTAATGAGGAAGTAATCACCGCCATTCAAAAAGCGTTAGAAGTGGGTTATCGCTCGATTGATACCGCCGCGGCCTACAAGAACGAAGAAGGTGTCGGCAAAGCCCTGAAAAATGCCTCAGTCAACAGAGAAGAACTGTTCATCACCACTAAGCTGTGGAACGACGACCACAAGTGCCCCCGCGAAGCCCTGCTCGACAGCCTGAAAAAACTCCAGCTTGATTATATCGACCTCTACTTAATGCACTGGCCCGTTCCCGCTATCGACCATTATGTCGAAGCATGGAAAGGCATGATCGAATTGCAAAAAGAGGGATTAATCAAAAGCATCGGCGTGTGCAACTTCCAGATCCATCACCTGCAACGCCTGATTGATGAAACTGGCGTGACGCCTGTGATAAACCAGATCGAACTTCATCCGCTGATGCAACAACGCCAGCTACACGCCTGGAACGCGACACACAAAATCCAGACCGAATCCTGGAGCCCATTAGCGCAAGGAGGAAAAGGCGTTTTCGATCAGAAAGTCATTCGCGATCTGGCAGATAAATACGGCAAAACCCCGGCGCAGATTGTTATCCGCTGGCATCTGGATAGCGGCCTGGTGGTGATCCCGAAATCGGTCACACCTTCACGTATTGCCGAAAACTTTGATGTCTGGGATTTCCGTCTCGACAAAGACGAACTCGGCAAAATTGCAAAACTCGATCAGGGCAAGCGTCTCGGTCCCGATCCTGACCAGTTCGGCGGCTAACGTGCAAATTCTCCCGGTGGCGGTAATGTTCCGCTACCGGACTTTTCAGAAATCATTTATTCCCCTCGCGTCCCGCCCGTTGTTACTCTTCCTTGTTCAGGAATGCCAAATATAAGGACATCATCATGCAGAGCCGGAAGCTCTTAAAAGAACAACTCATCTATATCCGGGATAAACGCAACGGAGAGGTGAAAAACAGATGAAAATAATACTTCTGTTTTTAGCAGCCCTGGCAAGTTTTACCGTACACGCGCAGCCTCCTTCACAGACCGTAGAACAAACAGTCCGGCAGATTTATCAGAACTATAAATCAGATGCCAGTACGCCTTATTTCGGTGAAACCGGAGAGCGGGCGATAACTTCAGCGCGTATTCAACAGGCGCTTACCCTGAACAACAATCTTACACTACCGGGCAATATTGGCTGGCTGGATTATGATCCGGTTTGTGATTGTCAGGATTTTGGCGATCTGGTGTTAGAAAGCGTAGCGATAACCCAAACTGACGTCGATCATGCCGATGCCGTTGTGCGCTTTCGTATCTTTAAAGATGATAAAGAAAAGACCACACAGACACTGAAAATGGTGGCGGAAAATGGTCGTTGGGTCATTGATGATATTGTCAGCAATCATGGCAGCGTCTTACAAGCAGTTAATAGCGAGAATGAAAAAACGCTGGCCGCTTTAGCTTCGTTGCAGAAAGAACAGCCAGAATCCTTTGTTGCTGAACTCTTTGAACATATTGCTGATTATAGCTGGCCGTGGACGTGGGTGGTTTCCGACTCTTACCGCCAGGCGGTTAATGCCTTCTATAAAACCACCTTCAAGACGGCCAATAATCCCGATGAAGATATGCAAATAGAACGGCAATTTATTTACGACAATCCGATCTGTTTTGGCGAAGAGTCGCTATTTTCACGCGTTGATGAAATTCGAGTCCTGGAGAAAACCGCCGATTCCGCCCGCATTCATGTTCGTTTTACGCTGACCAATGGCAACAATGAAGAGCAAGAGCTGGTTTTACAGCGGCGCGAAGGTAAGTGGGAAATCGCTGATTTTATCCGCCCGAACAGCGGCAGCCTACTTAAGCTGATTGAGGCAAAAACCGCCGCCAGATTAAAGCAATGAGCTGAATTAAATAACAATTAGCCGGAACAATAAATAAAAGGGAACACTATATGAAAACGATTTTCACCGTGGGAGCTGTTGTTCTGGCAACCTGCTTGCTCAGTGGCTGCGTCAATGAGCAAAAGGTCAATCAACTGGCGAGCAATGTACAAACATTAAATGCCAAAATCGCCCGGCTTGAGCAGGATATGAAAGCACTACGCCCACAAATCTATGCTGCCAAATCCGAAGCTAACAGAGCCAATACGCGTCTTGATGCACAGGACTATTTTGATTGCCTGCGCTGCTTGCGTATGTACGCAGAATGATAAAAAAATCCCCGGCAGCATGTCAGTTGCCGGGGATTTTTTTTAACGTCCAACCGCCGCTTTAGGGCGTTTCTTCGCACCAGCATTCACCGGACGAGATTGCGTAGACGACGCTTTTTTTGCCGTAGCAGGCGTCTGACGCTGAGTCGCCATCGGCGTATGTTTAGTCAACGCCGGACGGGTATTGCGGTTCTGGCGACGAGCTTCACGCATCTCTTCAATGGTTGGCGCAGGCACTAAGCAATCGCGGGCTGCCAATCAGATGCTTTTTGCCCATCGCTTCCAGCGCCTGGCGGATTAACGGCCAGTTTGCCGGATCGTGGTAACGCAACAACGCTTTATGCAAACGACGCTGTTTGTCGCCCTTCGGTACGAAGACGTCTTCGCTCTTATAACCAATCTTCGCCAGCGGTTTTTTCCCGGTGTAATACATGGTGGTTGAGTTCGCCAGCGGCGATGGGTAGAAGTTCTGTACCTGGTCGAGACGGAAACGATGCTTTTTCAGCCACAGCGCCAAATTCACCATATCTTCATCACGCGTACCGGGGTGCGCAGAGATGAAATACGGGATCAGATACTGCTCTTTACCTGCCTGTTTCGAGTAGGTATCGAACAGCTCTTTAAAGCGGTCATAGCTGCCCATGCCCGGCTTCATCATCTTCGACAACGGCCCTTCTTCGGTATGTTCCGGAGCAATCTTCAGATAACCGCCGACGTGATGGGTCGCCAACTCTTTGATATAGCGCGGATCTTCCACGGCGATGTCATAACGTACGCCTGAGGCGATAAGGATTTTTTTAATGCCTTTCAGATCACGCGCACGGCGATAGAGGTTGATCGTCGGTTCGTGGTTAGTGTCCATGTGCGGACAAATATCCGGATAAACGCACGACAAACGGCGACAAGTTTGTTCAGCGCGTGGCGATTTGCAGCGCAACATATACATGTTGGCAGTTGGCCCACCGAGATCGGAAATCACGCCCGTAAAACCTGGAACGGTGTCGCGGATCGCTTCGATCTCATTAATGATCGAATCTTCCGAACGGCTCTGAATAATGCGCCCTTCGTGCTCGGTAATAGAACAGAAAGAACAGCCGCCAAAGCAGCCGCGCATAATGTTGACCGAAAAACGGATCATTTCGTAAGCCGGAATACGGGCATTGCCATAGGCCGGATGTGGCACGCGCTTGTACGGCAGCGCAAAAACGCAGTCCATCTCTTCGGTAGAAAGCGGGATAGCAGGCGGGTTGATCCACACATAGCGGTCACCGTGTTTTTGCATCAATGCGCGGGCGCAGCCTGGGTTGGTTTCGTGGTGCAGAATGCGCGAAGCATGGGCGTACAGCACTTTATCGCCCTTCACTTTCTCGAAAGAAGGCAGCAATACGTAGGTTTTTTCCCACGGTTTCTGGCGCGGTGGCTGCACGATTACAGCTTTCGCTTCCTGCTTTTTCGGCGCAACAGGTTTGTTATCCGCACACGGCAAATCTTCGCCATACGGATGCGGGATTGGGTCGATTTTCCCTGGGGTATCAAGACGGGTGGAATCCACACCGCTCCAGCCAGGCAGCGCCTCTTTTACGATAATTGCGGTATTACGCACATCGCGGATTTCACTAATCGGCTCGCCCATCGCCAGACGATGCGCTACTTCCACCAGCGGACGTTCACCGTTACCAAACATCAGC
This sequence comes from Shigella sp. SIG3, assembly GCF_053555855.1. NCBI lineage: Bacteria > Pseudomonadati > Pseudomonadota > Gammaproteobacteria > Enterobacterales > Enterobacteriaceae > Shigella > Shigella sp. SIG3. The sequence goes on along the minus strand of NZ_JBQZXE010000039.1, from coordinate 22,428 downwards.
ATGTCGGCTTTCGAATCTACCAGAACGGAACGGCGCACGGTATCGGACCAGTAATCATAATGCGCGGTACGGCGCAGGCTAGCCTCAATACCGCCGAGGATCACCGGCACATCTTTCCACGCCTCTTTACAACGCTGGGTATAAACCAGCGTGGCGCGATCCGGTCGCTTACCCGCGACATTATCTGGCGTGTAGGCATCATCATGACGTAAACGGCGATCGGCGGTATAGCGGTTGATCATCGAATCCATGTTGCCAGCAGTAACACCAAAAAACAGATTCGGTTTACCCAGACGCATAAAGTCGTCTTTGCTGCTCCAGTCCGGCTGGGCGATGATCCCGACGCGAAAGCCCTGCGCTTCCAGCATACGACCGCAAATCGCCATCCCGAAGCTTGGGTGATCGACATACGCGTCGCCAGTAACCAAAATGATGTCGCAGCTATCCCAGCCAAGTTGATCCATCTCTTCACGAGACATCGGCAAAAACGGTGCCGGTCCAAAACAGGCGGCCCAGTACTGCGGCCAGGAGAACAGGTCGCGATCCGGTTGGATCAGGGAGATAGAGCTCATTTTGCTTCCAGAAATGATAAAAAAATAATCAAAGGCCGGGGATTATAAGCCGGAACGAAAGAGAAATCGAAAGGTATTCCATACTCGCCCTCCTCGGGCGAGTATGAAGATTACGGTACCGGATTGACCAACAGTTGCCCAATCGAGCCACGGTCCGCCATTTCCAGCGTCTGACTGTTGAAGTAGAACGGGAAGTGCGCCCAGGAAGGCTGACCGAAATAAACAAGCAGCTCCACTTGTCCGTCAACCCAAACGGTATCTTTCCAGCCTCTGTCTTCCGGGAACGGCATCGCGCCATTCACGTTACGGATCTGGAACATTACGCCTTCAATATGGAACGCTTGCGGCTCGTCCGCGCGTACCGTCCAGCGTTCCCACGTTCCTTGCTGCGCGGTGACATCAATACGGTTGACGTCCCACAGCTGTCCATTAATACCCGGGTCATCACCCAGACTGATATCGCGACTGCGAATTGGCGAACCAGCCATGATTTCAGTTGGCAGCAAGCGCATCGGAAGACTGTCTGTGACCAGCGGCAGAAGGCCGGTTGGGCGCAGCGTTAGCACCAAGGTAGAAACCAGAATACTGGATGGCTCAAAGAAGCCGCGAATACGATCAACAATGCTCGCCGCTTCGCCACAGGTGATCGACACTTCATCGCCGTTGCTCATATCCACCAGAATCTCGCGGCGCTCGCCCGGTGCCAGCGAAAGTTGCTTCACCGATACAGGAGCAGGCAGGAATCCCTGATCGCCAGAAATCACATGTAACGGGCGACCATCGCTCATCTGTAGTTGATAGCGACGAGAGTTCGACGCGTTCAGCAGTCGCAAGCGCACCCAGCCACGCGAGACTTCAACGTACGGGCTTTGTACACCGTTAACCAGCAGCGTATCACCAACAAAGCCGCCGCTTCCCGGTTCGTTGTATTCTGGCGTACCAAAGTTATCCAGCCGTTTATCCTGGATAATGACCGGAAAATCATCCACACCATAATGGTTGGGGATAGGCAGCGACTTGCTGACTTCATCTTCCACCAGCCACATTCCGGCAAGGCCGTTATAGACCTGCTGAGCCGTGCGGTTGGGAGTATTGGCGTGATACCACAGAGTAGCTGCGTTCTGGCGAATAGGCAGTACGGGTGCCCAGTCAGCGTTTGGCGACATCATCCGTGCCGGACCGCCCATCAGCGGGCCTGGTACCTGTAGCCCGGCCACCGTCATTGAGACATTTTCTGTCAGGCGGTTGCTGTAAATAAGCTTAACATCGTCGCCCTTCCAGACGCGGATAGTCGGCCCCAGGTAACGACCATTGATTCCCCAGACCGACGCGCGTGTCCCTGGCGTAAATGACCAGTGCGCACGTTGTACAGTCATAAACAGCGGTTGCCCACGGCGAGATTCAAGTAGCGGCGGAACGGGTAGCGGTTGCTGTTGCCCGGCTGCGCTGGCCTTCAGGGGAACAGCGCCTGCACAAAGTGCAATCCCCGATGCCTGAATGAACTGACGCCGACTGAGTGACATATTTGCTCCATGTAAAACTGGCTAAAGTAATACCGTGCAGGAAAGTGTTCCCCGCAAAAATACAGATTGCCGACTTAAACTTTTCCGGCGGCTTCGCGTTCTGCGACTTCTTTATCGAGCTCGGCGATTTTTTGTTCCATTATCGAACGACAATGGGCAGCCAGCTCACGAACCTGATCTTTGCCATACTGACTGACGTCAATTGGCGGCAGCATTTCGACAATCACCAGACCGTTGTGCAGTCGATTAAGATTAATCTTATTCGAAGTTGTAGAGACGCACACGGGAATAATCGGGACGCCCGCCGCAATTGCCGCGTGAAATGCTCCAGTCTTGAACGGTAGCAGGCCGCGACCACGGCTGCGGGTTCCTTCCGGGAACATCCAGATGGAAATACGGCGTTTTTTGAAATGATTCACGACTTCCGCAATGGTGCCGTGAGCTTTAGTGCGATTGTTTCTGTCGATCAATAAGTTGCCGGTTAACCAGTACAACTGCCCGAAGAAGGGGATCCACAGCAAGCTCTTTTTACCTACCGTCACCGTCGGCGGTTGCACAATGTTCGATGCTGTCACCATGTCATAGTTGTTCTGGTGGTTAGCGATATAGATAGCATTGCCGTAGCTTTCAGCATCTGCAGGTTTGCGGCACTCAACTTTCAGGCCGAACAGTGGCGCAAGACGGCCAAACATATGCCCAAAGGTGGCCACATGTTTCGGGTTACGCGGGCTGAAAAGGCAGTAAATGGAGCCGAATACACAGACTAAGATGCTGTAAATCACGGTAATAATAAGACGAAAGATATATAGCATAACACCCTCTGAAGGTCTGAGAGACTGGCATTGTACGTCACCTGAAATCAGGTTAGGGCATTGTTAAAAGCCGCTCTCTGGAAAAGCGTATTGTTAATCGCAACGCATGAATAAACAACGGTTTCAAGGGAATTTTTATCGTTTCCGGGGGTTGAATACGCTGCCGGATGACGACTTAACGTTTCATCCGGCGTTCCTTGCTAGCGGGAGGAAACAGCGCCCTCCCCGGCATATTACTCTTCGCTATCACCGCTGCTGGCACGGCGAGGAGAGTCGATCTCAACACGATCGATACGCTGCAAACCGCGCATCAACGTACCGCGGCGTCCACGTTCGCCAGTGACTTTCTGTAGCTCTTCCGGACGCAGTTTAATTTTGCGTTTCCCAACATGAATGGTCAGCGTGCTTTGCGGCGGCAGAACGTACAGTTGCGCCAGACCATCCTCGCCACGTGCGGCTTCTGCCGATGGAATGTTGATAATCTTGTTGCCTTTGCCCTTCGACAGCTGCGGCAGATCGCTTACCGGGAACATCAACATACGGCCTGCCTGAGTGATTGCCAGCAGCATATCGGAAGCATCTTCAATCACCACCGGCGGCATAACATGGGCATTTTCCGGTAAGGTGATCAAAGCCTTACCCGCACGGTTACGCGCCACCAGATCGTTAAAGGTGCAGACGAAACCGTAACCCGCATCGGAAGCCATCAGCAGTTTCTGATCGTCGCTTTCCATCAGCATATGGTCAACGGTCGCCCCAGGCGGCAACGTTAATTTGCCGGTGAGTGGTTCGCCCTGACCACGCGCCGACGGCAGCGTAATCGGGTCGATGGCATAGCTACGACCGGTGGAATCAACAAACACTACCGGTTGGTTACTCTTACCTTTCACCGCCGCTTTGAAGCTATCACCCGCTTTATAATTCAGGCCCGGCGCGTCGATATCATGGCCTTTAGCGCTGCGTACCCAGCCCATCTGCGACAGCACAATGGTGACAGGTTCAGACGGCAGCATGTCGTGCTCGCTCATAGCTTTCGCTTCTTCGCGTTCCTGCAACGGCGAACGACGATCGTCACCGTAGGCTTGCGCGTCTGCCTGCAGTTCTTTCTTCAGCAGGTTATTCATTTTACGCTCGGAAGCCAAAATGCCCTGCAACTGGTCGCGCTCTTTTTCCAGCTCACTCTGCTCACCGCGAATCTTCATCTCTTCCAGTTTGGCAAGATGACGCAGTTTCAGTTCGAGGATCGCTTCCGCCTGGGTTTCCGTAAGGCCAAACCGCGACATCAGCGCCGGTTTCGGTTCATCTTCGTTACGAATGATCTCAATCACTTCGTCGATGTTGAGAAACGCCACCAGCAAACCTTCCAGGATATGCAGGCGCTTGAGGACTTTCTCCAGACGATAGTTCAGTCGGCGGCGCACGGTATCGCGACGGAACACCAGCCATTCGGAGAGGATTTCCAGCAGGTTTTTCACCGCCGGACGACCATCCAGACCGATCATATTGAGGTTAATGCGATAGCTCTTTTCCAGATCGGTGGTAGCGAAGAGGTGGTTCATCACCTGATCCATATCCACGCGGTTGGAACGCGGCACAATCACCAGACGGGTCGGGTTCTCGTGGTCAGATTCATCGCGCAGATCGTCAACCATCGGCAGCTTTTTGTTGCGCATTTGCGCAGCAATTTGCTCCAGTACGCGCGCACCTGAAACCTGATGCGGTAATGCGCTGATAACCACCGCGCCATCTTCTTTCTTCCACACCGCGCGCATACGCACTGAACCACGTCCGTTCTCGTAGATTTTACGAATCTCGGCGCGCGAAGTGATAATTTCCGCTTCAGTCGGATAATCCGGCCCCTGCACGATATCCAGCAGCTGATCGAGCGTGGTTTTCGGCTGGTCGATTAATGCGATTGCCGCCTGAGCTACTTCACGCAGGTTATGCGGTGGAATATCGGTCGCCATGCCGACGGCAATACCGGTGGTGCCGTTAAGCAAAATGTTTGGCAGACGGGCAGGTAGCATTTTCGGCTCCTGCAAAGTGCCGTCGAAGTTTGGCACCCAGTCAGCCGTCCCCTGCCCCAGCTCGCTCAATAGCAGCTCGGAATATTTCGACAACCGGGATTCGGTGTAACGCATTGCCGCGAACGATTTCGGATCGTCCGGCGCGCCCCAGTTCCCCTGACCATCAACCAGCGGATAACGGTAAGAGAACGGCTGCGCCATCAGGACCATCGCTTCATAACAGGCGATATCGCCGTGCGGATGGTATTTACCCAGTACGTCACCGACAGTACGGGCCGATTTTTTAAATTTGGCTCTGGCATTCAGGCCCAGTTCAGACATCGCATACACAATGCGGCGCTGAACAGGTTTCAGACCATCACCAATAAACGGCAACGCACGGTCCATGATCACGTACATGGAGTAGTTTAAGTAGGCGTTTTCCGTAAATTCATGTAGCGCAAGGCGCTCTGCCATATCGCTCATTAATTCTGATTCCTCAACTTATTCGCCAGCCTTCAAAGGGGCAATATTGCCGGAGATACTACATTATCTGCCGCGTCGAGTCACAGGAGATCAGCGTGAATAGCGCCGCCGGACGTGCTCCGACGGCGATAAAGGCATCAATGTGCCTTGATATACAACTCTTTGCTGTAGACTTGATCGGCATAGAGGGCAGCACAAGGTTGCGCCCATGCCACACCACTCGGCATGGGGGTCCGCTCCGGGCGATTCGAGAAGTTGAGGTTATGCGAGTCCAGGGAAGCCTAAAGCATCAAAGTAGTCGACTGTAAGTATACGGTTCAGCCCAGTTTAGCTGTGTCTCCACCAGTGCCCCGCGCCTCCTGCCATAAGTGCGGCTTGCTCATGGATACCCCCGAGACGGCTTACGGCGCACCGGATAATAAATTTCGCGTATACATGGTATTCCTTACCGGAGAAATTATAAGCCCAACAACAATACGCCTGTGACATTGTTCGCTCAAACTTATCGCGAGTGATTTGGCTCACACTCCGGTAAAGATTCCCCATCACGCCAACGGCACATAAACATCCGTTTCCAGTCGCTGCTCTGTCACCCCTTCGGCAAGATTGGTGTAGTGAAACAGAATCGGTGCTTTACGCATTTTCTCGCCGCTTGCAGGCAGCCAGTGGCGAATAATGCCCCATATCGTGTGTGAAATATCGTCCAGCTCGCCAACGTGGCGGGCCACGGCATAACGTCCACCGGTAAGTTCACCATTGCTCACACCATAACGATTATCGGGAATCGGTTCGCTAACGCTGCCGCAGATATCAAAGCGAAACGCTTCCGGTGCGGTGGTGGCAGGGTCGTCCCAGGCGACGCCAAAAGTCTGGCTTTGGTTAACAGGAGAAAGCCCCGTCTCTTTACGCCACATGATAAATTTCGCCACACTGTAGTTGAGCAACTCAGGGCTACAGCGGTGCGGCAACATCGCCACAGGGATTGATGGGAAATCGATAATGTTTACATCCAGTGTCAGGTTTGTCATTTTGCCTCCCTGCGAAATTATTCCCGGGAACGCGTCCCGGGAGCGGTAACAATTACGGATTTACTTTGCGGATCTGTTTGACGTCAATTTCAACAGAATTCCAGTCTTTATCGACTTCACCCTGAATCTCAACCGTATCTTTCGGCGTCACCGTCACACCGTTCCAGCGTTTGTGATCGATATCAACATTGATAGTACCGCTGGCATCTTTAAACACGTAGAGATCGTCAGAGATGCGTTCAACGATATTGCCGCGCAGGGTTACCCAGGTGTCGTCACGCAGGGATTTTACGCTTTCTACAGTCGTTACGCTGCCGTTCGGCCCCTGAAATCCTCCGGCCTGACTTTGCGTTGCCGATGGGCCAGAAAAACCGCCCTGCTCTGCTGCCATCACCGGTGCACTGCACAGGGCCATTACTGCGATTACTGCTGCGAATTTTTTCATGTTTATTACTCCCTTTAATGTCTGTTTCCGAGCATTTAACAAGATAGTCCTTAACAACTTCTTAAGGGAAAAAAATAAAATTTAATGCTGTACAGAGCGCGTTACAACACGGTTTACTGGCAGCAAATACGGTTATCGCAGGGATGAAAAAATGCGAATTTTACTGATAGAAGATGACATGCTGATTGGTGACGGCATCAAAACTGGCCTTAGTAAAATGGGTTTTAGTGTCGACTGGTTTACACAAGGTCGTCAGGGAAAAGAGGCGCTTTATAGCGCACCTTATGATGCGGTGATCCTGGATTTAACCTTACCAGGCATGGATGGTCGCGATATTTTGCGCGAATGGCGAGAGAAAGGTCAGCGTGAGCCGGTACTGAACCTGACCGCGCGTGATGCGTTAGCGGAACGTGTAGAAGGGCTGCGTCTGGGAGCTGACGATTATCTGTGTAAACCTTTTGCGTTGATAGAAGTCGCCGCCAGGCTGGAGGCTCTGATGCGCCGAACCAACGGCCAGGCCAGCAACGAGCTGCGCCACGGTAACGTCATGCTCGACCCCGGCAAACGTATCGCCACGCTGGCTGGCGAACCCTTAACACTGAAACCAAAAGAATTTGCCCTGCTGGAATTACTGATGCGTAACGCTGGTCGGGTACTGCCGCGCAAACTGATTGAAGAGAAACTGTATACCTGGGACGAAGAGGTCACCAGTAATGCCGTTGAAGTGCATGTGCATCATCTGCGACGCAAACTCGGTAGTGATTTTATTCGTACCGTGCATGGTATTGGCTACACATTAGGTGAGAAATGAAATTTACCCAACGTCTTAGTCTGCGCGTCAGGCTGACGCTAATCTTTTTAATTCTGGCCTCGGTGACCTGGCTGCTTTCCAGCTTTGTCGCCTGGAAACAAACAACGGATAACGTCGATGAATTGTTCGACACCCAACTGATGCTGTTTGCCAAACGGTTAAGTACGCTCGATCTCAACGAAATCAACGCGGCGGATCGCATGGCACAGACGCCAAATAAATTAAAACACGGTCATGTTGATGACGATGCGCTGACCTTTGCCATCTTTACCCACGACGGCAGAATGGTCCTTAATGATGGCGATAACGGAGAAGATATTCCCTATAGCTATCAACGGGAAGGTTTTGCTGACGGGCAACTGGTCGGTGAAGACGATCCTTGGCGTTTTGTCTGGATGACCTCACCTGATGGCAAATATCGCATCGTTGTTGGCCAGGAATGGGAATACCGTGAAGACATGGCGCTGGCGATTGTTGCCGGGCAATTGATCCCGTGGCTGGTCGCACTGCCGATTATGTTAATCATCATGATGGTACTACTGGGTCGTGAACTCGCGCCGCTGAACAAACTGGCGCTGGCACTACGTATGCGTGACCCTGACTCGGAAAAACCACTAAACGCGACTGGCGTACCCAGCGAAGTGCGGCCACTGGTTGAGTCGCTAAATCAACTGTTCGCCCGCACACATGCGATGATGGTTCGAGAACGACGCTTTACCTCCGATGCAGCTCACGAACTACGTAGCCCGTTAACAGCGCTGAAAGTGCAAACCGAAGTTGCGCAGCTCTCTGACGATGATCCGCAGGCGCGGAAAAAAGCACTGCTCCAATTACATTCCGGGATCGATCGCGCTACTCGTCTGGTTGATCAACTGCTCACGCTATCGCGGCTGGACTCACTGGATAACCTTCAGGACGTCGCGGAGATCCCGCTTGAAGATCTCCTACAATCGTCGGTGATGGATATTTACCACACGGCGCAGCAGGCGAAAATTGACGTGCGACTGACACTCAATGCCCACGGCATCAAACGCACCGGACAACCGCTATTGCTAAGTTTGTTGGTGCGAAATTTGCTGGATAACGCCGTGCGCTACAGTCCACAGGGCAGCGTGATAGACGTCACGCTGAATGCTGATAATTTCATCGTGAGGGATAACGGCCCCGGTGTGACACCAGAGGCACTGGCGCGAATTGGCGAACGCTTCTATCGCCCACCCGGACAAACCGCTACCGGCAGTGGACTTGGGCTATCGATTGTCCAGCGAATCGCCAAGCTGCATGACATGAATGTTGAGTTTGGGAATGCGGAACAAGGTGGATTTGAGGCGAAGGTAAGCTGGTAACTTCTCTGTCTATGAGAGCCGTTAAAACGACTCTCATAGATTTTACTAATAGCAAAATATAAACCGTCCCCAAAAAAGCCACCAACCACAAACCAGACAAATAACGAGCGAGAATACATATAGCCAAAACTCGAACATTTCCCGCATAAAGAGTTTTCTTAAGATAAGAATAATAAGTGGCGTAAGAAGAAAAAATGCTGCAATCATTGCTTGCAATATACGATCTTCGCCTGAAACGGAAGGTATACTGCAAATATTGCCTCCCGACTCAAGCATCCAGTCATACTTATTGAAAGCAAAAAAAGAATCTATTAACCAATAAGTAAGCATTATATATAGCAATGCTTCAAATATTGTTTTAATTTTCTGCTTTAACATATATCAGTACGCTCATAAAAATCCATTTATAATTATCAACATGACACGTTGATATTTTCATCTTTTACTTATTCAAAGCCATATTTTCAATCCCCAAAAAAACCGAACCAAACGTGTAAATTATTCCGGTACGAGTAAGAATTATGAGGAATGGCTATCAGTATTGTCATTTTCAGAAAATATTTATCCTGCATCGGTGAGTCAGAGCTAGATCAGACTTTTGCTAAATTCGCAAAAGACTTTGCACATTTTGCTAATTTCACCGTACCGCTCTGTGACGTACTATAGTCGACAAACGTCTCACCTTGAGGTTAAAAAATGAGCAACATCCTGATTATCAACGGCGCGAAAAAATTCGCCCACTCCAATGGTCAACTGAACGACACCCTGACCGAAGTCGCGGATGGCACACTGCGCGACCTCGGGCATGATGTCCGCATCGTTCGCGCCGACAGCGACTACAATGTCAAAGCGGAAGTACAAAACTTTCTCTGGGCTGATGTGGTGATCTGGCAGATGCCAGGCTGGTGGATGGGCGCGCCGTGGACAGTGAAAAAATATATTGATGATGTATTCACCGAAGGTCACGGGACTCTGTATGCCAGCGATGGTCGTACCCGCAAAGATCCGTCGAAAAAATACGGTTCCGGCGGCCTGGTACAGGGCAAAAAATATATGCTTTCTCTAACCTGGAACGCACCAATGGAAGCCTTCACCGAAAAAGATCAGTTCTTCCACGGCGTTGGCGTTGACGGTGTGTATCTGCCGTTCCATAAAGCAAACCAATTCCTCGGTATGGAACCGCTGCCGACATTTATCGCTAATGACGTGATAAAAATGCCTGATGTTCCCCGCTATACTGAAGAATATCGCAAGCATCTTGTGGAAATTTTTGGTTAACTAGAGCTCAGGCTTTAGAAGGAGTTAACCATGCTTACCGTAATCGCAGAAATCCGTACTCGTCCTGGTCAACATCACCGTCAGGCGGTATTGGATCAGTTTGCTAAAATCGTTCCAACCGTACTGAAAGAAGAAGGTTGCCACGGCTATGCGCCAATGGTGGATTGCGCTGCTGGCGTGAGTTTCCAGTCTATGGCACCGGATTCTATCGTGATGATTGAGCAGTGGGAAAGCATCGCGCACCTTGAAGCGCATCTGCAAACCCCGCACATGAAGGCGTACAGCAAAGCCGTAAAAGGCGACGTGCTGGAGATGAATATCCGTATTCTGCAGCCAGGGATTTAATCCTGCCTTGTTTGCCCGGCCATCCTGACCGGGCAATGTTCTTTCCTTTAAACCTCAATCTCCGCCATGTCGCCTTTCTCTTGCAACCAGTTGCGGCGATCTTCCGAGCGTTTCTTCGCCAGCAGCATATCCATCATCGCGTCAGTACGCTGATCGTCTTCATCATCGATAGTCAACTGCACCAGACGGCGAGTGTTCGGATCAAGCGTGGTTTCACGCAATTGCATCGGGTTCATTTCCCCCAGACCTTTAAAACGCTGGACGTTCGGCTTGCCTTTCTTGCGTTTTAATTGCTCAAGTACGCCCTCTTTCTCTTCTTCCGTCAGCGCGTAATAAACCTCTTTCCCGAGATCAATACGGTAGAGCGGTGGCAGTGCGACGTAAACGTGACCGTGTTTCACCAACGCGCGGAAGTGTTTTACGAACAAAGCGCAGAGCAGCGTGGCAATGTGCAGACCATCAGAGTCCGCATCCGCGAGGATACAGATTTTGCCATAACGAAGCTGGCTCAGATCGTCGCTGTCAGGATCGATACCGATCGCTACCGAAATATCATGCACTTCCTGCGAGGCCAGCACTTCGTCGGAAGAAACTTCCCAGGTGTTAAGGATCTTACCTTTCAGCGGCATGATCGCCTGATATTCACGATCGCGCGCCTGCTTGGCAGATCCGCCTGCGGAGTCACCTTCCACGAGGAACAGTTCGGTACGGTTAAGGTCCTGCGCGGTACAATCAGCCAGTTTGCCAGGCAGCGCCGGGCCGCTGGTCAGCTTTTTACGCACCACTTTTTTAGCCGCACGCATACGACGCTGGGCGCTGGAAATCGCCATCTCTGCCAGCAACTCCGCCGCCTGAACGTTCTGGTTCAGCCACAGGATGAAGGCATCTTTCACCACGCCCGAAACGAATGCCGCACACTGACGCGAAGAGAGACGCTCTTTGGTCTGCCCGGCAAACTGCGGATCCTGCATTTTAACCGACAGAACATAGGCGCAGCGATCCCAGATATCTTCCGCCGACAGCTTCACGCCGCGCGGCAGAATGTTGCGGTATTCACAGAACTCACGCATCGCGTCCAACAGGCCCTGACGCAGACCATTAACATGGGTACCGCCCTGCATCGTTGGGATAAGGTTGACGTAGCTTTCGGTCAGCAGTTCACCGCCTTCCGGCAGCCACAGTAGCGCCCAGTCCACAGCTTCAGTATCGCCAGCGAAATTACCGATAAACGGTTTTTCTGGCAGCGTCGGTAAACCGTTTACCGCTTCCGCCAGGTAATCATTCAGACCGTCCTGATAGCACCAGCGCTGTTCGGTGTTGTTGATCTCATCTTTAAAGGTAATCTCAACGCCGGGGCACAGTACTGCTTTGGCCTTCAGCACATGCGTCAGGCGTGAAACAGAAAAACGCGGGCTGTCAAAGAAGGTTTCATCCGGCCAGAAGTGCACGCTGGTACCGGTATTGCGTTTACCGCAAGTGCCGACAACCTGTAAATCCTGCACCTTTTCGCCATTTTCAAAGGCGATGTTATAAACCTGACCATCGCGGCGCACGTTAACTTCTACGCGCTTCGACAAGGCGTTAACTACCGAAATCCCCACGCCATGCAGGCCGCCAGAGAACTGGTAATTTTTGTTAGAGAATTTACCGCCTGCATGCAGACGGCAAAGAATCAGTTCAACCGCCGGTACTCCTTCTTCCGGGTGAATATCCACCGGCATCCCGCGCCCATCGTCAATCACTTCTAACGACTGGTCAGCATGTAAGATTACATCCACGCGTTTTGCGTGACCCGCCAGTGCTTCATCGACACTGTTATCAATAACTTCTTGCCCCAAATGGTTAGGGCGAGTGGTATCGGTATACATCCCCGGACGGCGGCGAACCGGCTCAAGCCCGGTGAGTACCTCAATGGCATCAGCGTTATAAGTTTGCGTCATGGTTTAAGTTAGCAATTCGAGTTGATCGTCAGAGATGGTGCAGACCAAGAAAATCGACGATCGGGTTGAAATAATCTTCGAAGCCCGTGAATGCGTGGTTGCCGCCTTCTATGACAGTCTGGCGGCAGGAAGCGTAGTACGCCACCGCCTGGCGGTAATCCAGCACTTCATCTCCCGTCTGTTGCAGCAGCCAGATCAAATCCGGCGCTTCCAGCGGGTCAATCTGCATGACTTTGAGATCGTAAATATGGCGTGACTCTAGCACATATTGCTGCCCGGTGTAGGGGTTCTCGTTCTGACCGAGATAGTCCGTCAGCAATTCAAACGGGCGTACCGCCGGGTTTACCACCACTGCGGGCAGCATAAAACATTGCGACAACCAGGTGGCGTAATATCCCCCCAGTGACGAACCGACAATACCCAGCGAATCGCCGCCATGTTCCAGGACAATGGATTCCAGCAGTTCTGCCGCGTCGGAAGGATACGGCGGCAACTGCGGAATGATCATCTCAACGTCAGGGTGATGTTCCGCCAGCCAGTTTTTTAACAAGCTCGCTTTTGCAGAGCGCGGCGAGCTGTTGAAACCGTGTAAATAAAGAAGCGTAGACATCAGTAGCCTTCTGAAGCGGTATCAGGTTGGAAACGTGTGTCCGCTAGGCGATGCACCTCGGTGGTCAGCGTGCCATCAGCATGTAACTCGAGAGTACGCCAGCCGGGCGCGATAGTATCCAGCGTAAAGTTGGAACAGTGCGGCTTAAACTGCACACAGGTCGACGGCGTTGCCAGCAGGCGGCGACCGTTCCAGTCGAGATCCAGCTCCTGATGAATATGACCGCACAGCAAGTATTTGACGTGCGGAAACTTCGCCAGCACGGTATCCAGTTCGCCCGCGTTACGCAGACTGTGTTGATCGAGCCAACTACAACCCGCAGGTAGCGGATGATGATGCAGCAGCAGCAACGTATGGCGTTCTGGCGCATCGGCCAGTTTACGTTCCAGCCACTCAAGCTGAAACTCGCTCAGCTCACCGTGCGGCACGCCAAACACCTGGCTATCCAGCAACAGGATTTGCCATTGCTCACCAATAAACACCCGCTTCGCCGGGGAGATACCCGCATCCTGTAACGCGCTGTACATCGCGGGCTGGAAATCGTGGTTGCCCGGCAGCCAGACGCAGGGCGCACGAAAACTTGCGATGCCTTCAGCGAAATGCTGATAGGCCGCAGAGGATTGATCCTGCGCTAAATCACCTGTCGCGACAATCAGGTCGAATTCGTGCTGGTGTGGACGAATCGCCTCCAGCACCGCCTGGTAGCTTTCCCAGGTGTTTACCCCTAACAGGGCTTCGTGCTTTTGTGCAAACAGGTGAGTATCGGTAATTTGTAAAATCCTTCCTCTGGCCTCACCAGCCAGAGGAAGGGTTAACAGGCTTTCCAAATGGTGTCCTTAGGTTTCACGACGCTAGTAAACCGGAATCGCCATCGCTCCATGTGCTAAACAGTATCGCAACCAGTCCGCTAAAAACTGGTTAATTTGATGCTTTTCGTCGCGTTGATGCAACTTTTTATTAGGATAATCATACCGCGCTTTGAAGCGAAAAATCTGCTGGCTTGAACACACTTCAGCCACCATCGCGTCATGATACAGACGCACCGTCATTGACGGAAGGCTCCAGTAACTGATCGCGGGCGCAGTCTGTTCTATTGTCACCAGGGTAGTGTATCGGGTCGATTCCACAATCGTCAGCCGATATTGTGCGTTTGCCACCTGATAGCTTACAGTTTCGCCGGGTGCGTAATTGCGCGGTAACAAACGGCGCAATTATGAAAAGTTCATCTCGCACAGGCGCATCATTTCAGGAAAGTCAGGTGTGTAACGCTTCATTTATGCCCACTCATTTTTTAACGCTTGATGATGCAGCTGCAGCCATTGCAAAGCGATGACCGACGCTGCGTTGTCGATTTTCCCCTCTTCTACCCACTGGTATGCCTGTTCCCGGCTTACCACATGAACGCGAATATCTTCGTTTTCATCAGCCAGACCATGAATACCGCTTGCGGTCGTGGCGTCCACTTCGCCCACCATAATTGACGAACGCTCACTGGTGCCCCCCGGGCTTGCCAGGAAACTTAACACCGGTTTGGTCCGTTTGACTATCAGTCCCGCCTCTTCAATCGCTTCGCGACGGGCAACATCTTCCACACTTTCACCCTCTTCAATCATCCCGGCAACCATCTCCAGTAGCCAGGGGGTTTCGCTGGTGTCGTACGCGGCAATCCGAATCTGCTCAATCAGCACAACTTCATCACGCACTGGGTCAAAGGGTAGCAAGACTGCGGCGTGACCGCGCTCAAAAATTTCCCGCCGTACCTCATGACTCATTTGCCCGTTGAATAGACGATGACGAAATCTATAAAGATCTAATGAAAAAAAGCCGCGATAAAGTGTTTCTCGTGCAATAATTTCTACATCGTTTTTGCCAAATGTAACGGGCAGGTTGTCTGGCTTAAGCATTGTTAATGTCCTGGCACTAATAGTGAATTAAATGTGAATTTCAGCGACGTTTGACTGCCGTTTGAGCAGTCATATGTTAAATTGAGGCACATTAACGCCCTATGGCACGTAACGCCAACCTTTTGCGGTAGCGGCTTCTGCTAGAATCCGCAATAATTTTACAGTTTGATCGCGCTAAATACTGCTTCACCACAAGGAATGCAAATGAAGAAATTGCTCCCCATTCTTATCGGCCTGAGCCTTTCTGGGTTCAGTTCGTTGAGCCAGGCCGAGAACCTGATGCAAGTTTATCAGCAAGCACGCCTTAGTAACCCGGAATTGCGTAAGTCTGCCGCCGATCGTGATGCTGCCTTTGAAAAAATTAATGAAGCGCGCAGTCCATTACTGCCACAGCTAGGTTTAGGTGCAGATTACACCTATAGCAACGGCTACCGCGACGCGAACGGCATCAACTCGAACGCGACCAGTGCGTCCCTGCAGTTAACTCAATCCATTTTTGATATGTCGAAATGGCGTGCGTTAACGCTGCAGGAAAAAGCAGCAGGGATTCAGGACGTCACATATCAGACCGATCAGCAAACCTTGATCCTCAACACCGCGACCGCTTATTTCAACGTGTTGAATGCTATTGACGTTCTTTCCTATACACAGGCACAAAAAGAAGCGATCTACCGTCAATTAGATCAAACCACCCAACGTTTTAACGTGGGCCTGGTAGCGATCACCGACGTGCAGAACGCCCGCGCGCAGTACGATACCGTGCTGGCGAACGAAGTGACCGCACGTAATAACCTTGATAACGCGGTAGAGCAGCTGCGCCAGATCACCGGTAACTACTATCCGGAACTGGCGGCGCTGAATGTCGAAAACTTTAAAACCGACAAACCACAGCCGGTTAACGCGCTGCTGAAAGAAGCCGAAAAACGCAACCTGTCGCTGTTACAGGCATGCTTGAGCCAGGACCTGGCGCGCGAGCAAATTCGCCAGGCGCAGGATGGTCACTTACCGACTCTGGATTTAACGGCTTCTACCGGGATTTCTGACACCTCTTATAGCGGTTCGAAAACCCGTGGTGCCGCTGGTACCCAGTATGACGATAGCAATATGGGCCAGAACAAAGTTGGCCTGAGCTTCTCGCTGCCGATTTATCAGGGCGGAATGGTTAACTCGCAGGTGAAACAGGCACAGTACAACTTTGTTGGTGCCAGTGAGCAACTGGAAAGCGCACATCGTAGCGTCGTGCAAACCGTACGTTCCTCCTTCAACAACATTAATGCTTCTATCAGTAGTATTAACGCCTACAAACAAGCCGTAGTTTCCGCGCAAAGCTCATTAGACGCGATGGAAGCGGGCTACTCGGTCGGTACGCGTACCATTGTTGATGTGTTGGATGCGACCACCACGCTGTACAACGCCAAGCAAGAGCTGGCGAATGCGCGTTATAACTACCTGATTAATCAGCTGAATATTAAGTCAGCCCTGGGTACGTTGAACGAGCAGGATTTGCTGGCACTGAACAATGCGCTGAGCAAACCGGTTTCCACTAATCCGGAAAACGTTGCCCCGCAAACGCCGGAACAGAATGCTATTGCTGATGGTTATGCGCCTGATAGCCCGGCACCCGTCGTTCAGCAAACATCCGCACGCACTACCACCAGTAACGGTCATAACCCTTTCCGTAACTGATGACGACGACGGGGCTTCGGCCCCGTCTGAACGTAAGGCAACGTAAAGATACGGGTTATCTGCCGCATTCTTCCCCCTTCTCGCTTCAATTTCGACCAGCCATCCTCTATTCTGATGGGTATTTACCACTGGTCCCGGAAGACAAAAATGAAACGGACAAAATCCATACGCCACGCATCGTTCCGCAAAAACTGGAGCGCACGCCATCTGACACCAGTCGCTCTCGCGGTTGCCACTGTTTTTATGCTGGCTGGCTGTGAAAAGAGTGATGAAACAGTGTCTCTCTATCAAAATGCTGACGACTGTTCAGCTGCAAACCCAGGCAAAAGCGCCGAATGTACCACCGCGTACAACAATGCGCTGAAAGAAGCCGAACGTACTGCGCCGAAATACGCCACCCGTGAAGACTGTGTTGCTGAATTTGGTGAAGGTCAGTGTCAGCAAGCACCAGCCCAGGCTGGCATGGCACCAGAAAACCAGGCGCAGGCTCAGCAATCCAGCGGGAGTTTCTGGATGCCGCTGATGGCCGGTTACATGATGGGGCGTCTGATGGGCGGCGGCGCGGGATTTGCACAGCAGCCGCTGTTCTCCTCGAAAAACCCGGCCAGTCCGGCTTACGGTAAATATACCGACGCGACGGGTAAAAACTATGGCGCAGCCCAGCCAGGCCGCACCATGACCGTACCGAAGACGGCAATGGCACCAAAACCGGCGACCACCACTACCGTTACCCGTGGCGGTTTTGGTGAATCTGTTGCCAAACAAAGCACTATGCAGCGTAGCGCAACCGGCACCTCTTCTCGTTCAATGGGTGGCTGATACCGATGGAAAGAGTCAGTATTACCGAGCGCCCGGACTGGCGTGAGAAAGCCCACGAATACGGTTTCAATTTTCACACCATGTACGGCGAGCCGTACTGGTGTGAAGATGCTTACTACAAGTTGACCCTCGCCCAGGTTGAAAAGCTGGAAGAAGTCACCGCCGAACTGCACCAGATGTGCCTGAAAGTGGTGGAAAAAGTGATCGCCAGCGATGAGCTGATGACCAAATTCCGCATACCAAAACACACCTGGAGTTTTGTGCGTCAATCATGGCTGACTCACCAGCCATCGCTTTATTCGCGTCTTGATCTGGCGTGGGATGGCACTGGCGAACCTAAACTTCTGGAAAATAACGCCGATACGCCAACGTCACTATACGAGGCGGCGTTCTTTCAGTGGATCTGGCTGGAAGATCAGCTTAACGCCGGTAACTTGCCGGAGGGCAGCGACCAGTTTAACAGTCTGCAAGAAAAACTGATCGATCGCTTCGTTGAGCTGCGTGAACAGTGTGGCTTCCAGTTGCTGCATCTCACCTGCTGTCGCGACACGGTGGAAGATCGCGGAACCATTCAGTATTTGCAGGACTGCGCAACCGAAGCTGAAATCGCCACCGAGTTCCTCTACATCGACGAGATAGGTTTAGGCGAAAAAGGCCAGTTCACGGATTTACAGGATCAGGTGATTTCTAACCTGTTCAAGCTTTATCCGTGGGAATTTATGCTGCGCGAAATGTTCTCCACCAAGCTGGAAGATGCTGGCGTACGCTGGCTGGAACCGGCGTGGAAGAGTATTATCTCCAACAAGGCACTTCTACCGCTACTGTGGGAGATGTTCCCGAATCACCCGAACCTGCTGCCCGCTTATTTTGCGGAAGATGATCATCCGCAAATGGAAAAATATGTGGTTAAACCGATCTTCTCCCGTGAAGGCGCAAACGTGTCGATCATTGAGAACGGCAAAACCATTGAAGCAGCGGAAGGTCCGTATGGCGAAGAAGGGATGATTGTTCAGCAATTCCACCCGTTACCGAAATTCGGCGACAGCTATATGCTGATTGGTAGCTGGCTGGTGAACGATCAACCTGCCGGAATTGGCATTCGTGAAGACCGTGCGTTGATCACCCAGGATATGTCTCGGTTTTATCCACATATTTTTGTTGAATAAGCCACGATACCGGATGGCACTCGCCATCCGGTAATTGTTAGCCTATCTGCACCGACAGCATACTTAAACTGCCCATTTCTATACCATCGACCGGAATGGTAATTGGCTCCTGCCCATCCCACACACCTAACACATACAACAACGGCAGATAGTGCTCTGGCGTTGGGTTCGATAACGCGCCACCTTCATGGTCGAGATAATTCACCAGAGGATGCTGCTCTACCGGCCCTTGCCACGTCAGATTCGCTTTCACATACTCATTAAACGACGTCGCCCACGGATACGGTGAACTATCACCGTGCCACTTCACTGTGCGCAGGTTATGCACCACGTTACCGCTGGCGACCAACATTATTCCTTCATCACGCAACGCCGCGAGTTTGCGCCCCATTTCGAAATGCCAGGCGGCAGGTTTGCTACTGTCGATACTCAACTGCACCATAGGGATATCGGCGTCAGGATACATCTTAATCAGCACGCCCCACGAGCCGTGGTCAAAGCCCCAGGCTTCTTTATCCAGCGTCACCGGGATCGGCGCTAACAGCTCAACCAGACGCTGTGCCAGCGCAGGCGAACCCGGAGCAGGATAATGCGTATCGTACAGCGCCTGCGGGAAGCCACCAAAGTCATGAATCGTGGGCGGCGTCTCCATCGCGGTCACTCCTGTTCCACGGGTAAACCAGTGAGCCGAAACCACCACAATCGCTTGCGGGCGTGGCAATGTCATCCCCAACTTCTGCCAGCTGCGGGTATACAAATTATCTTCCAGCACGTTCATCGGACTACCGTGACCTAAAAACAATGCTGGCATACGTGTTGAAGACATGATGATATCCTTAACTAAAGGTGTCATTTTGATATCCTCACAATACGCTTGTTCGGCGGAGTAAGAACCCGGATAACAATGATGATGATCATCAGTTATTTTGACGATCTGCCTGAAGGTGAAGATTTATAAGGAGTTGTCGATGTCAGTACCTCTCATTCTGACCATACTGGCGGGGGCAGCCACGTTTATTGGCGCGTTTCTCGGCGTTCTCGGACAAAAACCCTCGAACCGCTTACTGGCGTTTTCGCTAGGTTTTGCGGCGGGGATCATGTTGCTCATCTCATTAATGGAAATGCTTCCTGCCGCACTAGCAGCTGAAGGAATGTCGCCGGTGTTGGGTTATGGAATGTTTATCTTCGGTCTGCTTGGCTACTTTGGCCTGGACCGCATGTTGCCGCATGCGCATCCGCAGGATTTAATGCAAAAATCGGTGCAGCTGTTGCCAAAATCGATCAAGCGCACAGCCATTCTGCTCACTCTCGGCATCAGTCTGCATAACTTCCCGGAAGGGATTGCCACCTTTGTCACGGCGAGCAGCAACCTGGAGCTGGGATTTGGCATCGCACTGGCCGTCGCGTTGCACAATATCCCTGAAGGTCTGGCAGTGGCAGGCCCGGTTTATGCGGCAACGGGGTCTAAACGCACCGCGATTCTGTGGGCGGGGATTTCTGGACTAGCAGAAATTCTTGGTGGTGTGCTGGCGTGGTTAATCCTCGGTAGCATGATTTCCCCGGTGGTCATGGCGGCAATCATGGCGGCGGTTGCAGGAATTATGGTGGCGCTCTCGGTTGATGAATTAATGCCGCTCGCCAAAGAGATTGACCCTAATAATAACCCCAGCTATGGCGTACTATGTGGAATGTCAGTGATGGGATTCAGTTTAGTGCTGCTACAAACGGCGGGAATTGGTTAAAAACAACATCAGAAGTTGTCCAGCACATGGACAACTTCTGCCAGCTTCACGAAAGCCTTATTCTACCTTTTCGGCTGTCTCTTCTCTCGTACTGTTTAAGTATTTGTTCCGCGCTTCAAGCAGTGCGTCTCTGTCCTGGCGAAACGCCCGACAATAACGTTTCAAATGCAGGAAATAACCCACCACAACCAGAGCAATCAATACAATCCAGTACCAGGCGATAAACATCCTTTTACCCTTAATATTTAACAATACTAAACATTTAGCGCATAAATTTCACATATCCTTTTTCGGATATATTCATATGGTCGCATAATAACGGAACAATTATATGATTTTGATCATAATGAAAAAGAATGCCTGATATTAATGAAATTTTCTCATAGAAAGAGAAGCGGAATTAACATCTTGCATAGCAGGGCAAAATAAAAACCGAAGCCAGCTACAACTTCGGTTTCTTGATTAAGGCAGTAATTAAGCAGCGGTTTTCAGCTGGCTTTACGCTCATGTGCCTGACGGTATGCCACCAGGTCTTCAATAGTCACGAGCGCCATATTGTGTTTATTGGCAAACTCAATGCACTCTGGTGCACGCGCCATCGTGCCATCGTCATTAGTCAGCTCACACAGCACACCAGCCGGTTTAAAGCCTGCCAGCGTCATCAAATCAATAGTCGCTTCAGTATGACCGCCACGCGTCAGTACACCACCTGCCTGCGCGCGAAGTGGGAAAACGTGGCCCGGGCGATTCAGATCAGAAGGTTTTGCGCCATCGGCAATCGCTGCGCGAACGGTCGTAATACGATCAGCGGCAGAAACACCGGTAGTCACACCTTCAGCCGCTTCAATGGTCACGGTAAAACCGGTGCCATAGGCGCTGGTGTTATTTTCTACCATCATTGGCAGATCAAGTTGTTTACGGCGATCTTCAGTGATGCACAGGCAAACAATACCGCTACCGTGGCGAATGGTCAGCGCCATCTGCTCAACGGTCATGGTTTCTGCCGGGAAGATCATATCGCCTTCGTTTTCACGGTCTTCATCATCAAGCACCATTACACCGCGTCCTTCACGCAGCGCAGCCAGTGCATTTTCAACACGTTCGAAAGGCGTACCAAAAGAGGAAAGTAGCGTCTGATTCATGGTAAAAAAACCTCACTAAAATTATGGTTACCAGAATCAGGGCAGTCTTAGGAGTGGCGGCATATAGCCAAAATAACGTGAGCGGGTCCATGCCCGACAGAATCGTTACTCTCTCCCATCCGGACTCTAACCGTCGGCCCCGGAATTACACCGGATCTGCTGTCCTTTGAGTTCGCACCCAAAGCGCTCGCGGGCTTTCAACTGAGTTGATTTACCGCCGGTGGGGAATTTCGCCCCGCCCTGAGAATAAGCGGATTCACTATAACTCTAATGATTAGCGGCAGCAACGCATAGCTTCACATAATTCTGGTTTATGACTTACCCTTATCGCACTACAATGGTACTCAACACCTATCAGTACAGGGAAACTACAATGATTGACCCGAAAAAAATTGAGCAAATCGCTCGCCAGGTTCACGAATCAATGCCTAAAGGAATCAGGGAGTTCGGGGAAGATGTGGAGAAAAAAATCCGCCAAACCCTACAAGCTCAGCTGACGCGCCTCGACCTTGTAAGCCGTGAAGAGTTCGACGTCCAAACGCAAGTCCTGTTACGGACTCGTGAGAAACTGGCGCTGCTTGAACAAAGAATCAGCGAACTGGAAAATCGCAGTACTGAGATCAAAAAGCAGCCAGATCCAGAGACTCTCCCCCCAACGCTGTAAACATTTGTCTTTAATGCACTGTAAATTATGAATTAATCCTCTAATTTACAGTGTTTTCTATTACATTATCGCTTAATCCCATTCAGAGTATCATCACAAAAAT